>NZ_JACVTT010000028.1:0-49251 GCF_016624665.1 Stenotrophomonas sp. S39
CAAATCCCGGTGGAACCCGCCGGGTTCCGCGCGCCCCGCGGGGCTGGGCCGGGCGCTACCAGGGGCGGCGATCGCGCCCCGTTACATCGTGTGCGTCGGCTTGTCCGAGCTGGTCAGGCCAGCCAGCAGGGTCTCGATCTTGTGGCGCACGTTCTCGCCTTCCTGGCCGTCGGCCAGCTGCACGCCGATGCCGGCCACGCGGTTGCCCTGTGCGCCGGCCGGGGTCACCCAGATCACCTTGCCGGCCACCGGCAGGCGCTCGCTGGAATCGGGCAGCGTCAGCAGCAGGAACACCTCGTCGCCCAGGAAGTAGCGCTTGGGCGTGGGCACGAAGATGCCGCCATTCTTCACGAACGGCATGTACGCGCTGTACAGCGCGGCTTTGTCCTTTACAGCCAGGGACAGGATGCCCTGGCGGGCGTTGCTGGCACTCATCGATTTCCCCTTGCGGCAGGCCGCTCGTTCACCTTGTTCCAGGCCAGCAGCAACTCGACCACCGCAAGGTCTGCACGCACGGTGGTGCGCAGCAGGTCGCGGGTGCGGTTGGCAGCATCGAACCACGCTGCAAGCTTGTGCAATCGGTCCGGCGCGGTCAAGGCGTCGGTGCTGGCCTGGGCCAGCGCCAGATCGGCGGCAAAGCGCAGGCGCAGCGCCGCGTTTTCATCGCCGCACCACTTCTGCGCCAGCTCCACCGCACCGGCCTTGCCGGCGGCCAGTTGTTCCAGCTCGCGGCCGACGTCGCGGCGCAGGCTCAGGCTGTCTTCGCGCAGCCAGTTGTCGGCCTGGCCGGGGTGGCCGCGCGCCGCATCCAGCGCTTCGCGCGCGGAGGCTTCGCTGTGGCCCTGCTGCTGCAGCCACGCCATGGCTTCATCGCGCGGCGGCAGCTTGAATTCCAGGCGCTGGCAGCGGCTGCGCACGGTCTGCGGCAGGCGCGCCGGGTCGCTGCTGATCAGCCACAGGTAGCGGCCGGGCTGCGGTTCTTCCAGGGTCTTCAGCAGGGCGTTGGCGGCCGAGCGGTTGATGGCATCGGCCGGGTCGACGATCACCACCTGCGCCACGCCGTACTGCGGGGTCAGCGCCAGCTTGTTGGTGATCTCGCGCACCTGCTCGATGACGATCTCGGTGCGCAGCTTGTCGCCGCTCTTGTTCGGGATGAAGCTGACCAGCTGCAGGTCCGGATGCGTACCGGCGGCGATCAGCTGGCGCGTACGCGTGGCGTGCGCGGCATCGCCACGGGCCAGCACGTGGTCGGCAAGGGCCAGCGCCACCTCACGCTTGCCCAGCCCGGCCGGGCCGCAGATCAGCAGGCCATGCCCCAGCCGGTCGGCATCCAGTGCGGCCACGGTCTGGTCGAAGGCGCGCTGCTGCCAGGGCGAGAAACTGCTCATGCGCCCTCCCCGGCCTGCAACCAGCGCTCGACGCTGGCCACCACATCGGCGGCCACGCGTTCCTGCACCTGGCCGGCATCGATCAGCGCAAAGCGCTTCGGGTCCTGCTGGGCGCGGCTGCGGAACACCTCGCGCACGCGCTGGAAGAAATCGTCCTGCTCGCTTTCAATGCGGTCCGGCCACAGGTCGCGGCCATTGGCGCGGGCGCGGCCCACGGCCACGTCCACATCCAGCAGCAGGGTCAGGCCCGGCAGCAGGCCGACGGCACGACGCTCCAGGTCGGCAATCCACTGCGGGTCCAGGCCACGGCCACCGCCCTGGTAGGCGTAGCTGGAATCGGTGAAGCGATCGCTCAGCACGTAGGCGCCGCGCTGCAGTGCCGGCTGGATGACCTGGCGCACGTGCTGGGCACGCGCGGCAAACACCAGCAGCAGCTCGGCTTCGGCACTCAACGGTTCGGCGGCGATCTCGGCGTCGGGCTTCAGCACCAGGCCGCGGATGCGCTCGGCCAGCGGCGTACCGCCCGGCTCGCGGGTCAGCACGACCTCGTGGCCGTGGCTGCGCAGGCAATCGCGGATGGCGTTGATGGCGGTGGTCTTGCCCGCGCCCTCGCCGCCTTCCAGGCTGACGAAACGCGGGTGGCGAAGCAGCGCGGAACTCATTGCGCCGGGGTCTCCTTGGTGCGTTGCTGGCGCAGCTGCTGCAGGTAGCGGGCTACGGCGGCGTTGTGCTGGTCCAGGCTGGGCGAGAACACGTGCGCGCCACTGCCATCGCCTACGGCGACGAAGTACAGCGCATCGCCCGCCGCCGGCTGGGCGGCCGCCATCAGCGCATCGCGGCTGGGCATGGCGATCGGGGTCGGGGTCAGGCCGGCACGGGTGTAGGTGTTGTAGGGCGTATCGGTGGTCAGGTCGCGGCGGCGGATGTTGCCGTCGTAGGCCGTACCGATGCCGTAGATGACGGTGGGATCGGTCTGCAGGCGCATGCCGATCTTCAGGCGGCGCATGAACACCCCGGCAATCTGCGGGCGCTCGCTGGCCAGCGCGGTTTCCTTTTCGATGATCGAGGCGATCGTCAGCAGTTCATACGGGCTGTTGATCGGCAGGTCGGCGGCGCGGCTTTCCCAGGCCTCGTCCAGCGCCTTTTCCATCGCGGCATGGGCGCGCTTGAGCACGTCCATGTCACTGTCGCCGCGCTGGTAGACGTAGGTTTCCGGCAGGAAGCGGCCTTCCGGATGCTGGCCGCCGAAGCCCAGGCGCTGCATCAGCGCGGCGTCATCCAGGGTATCGGTGGTGTGCAGCAGCGGCTCGGCACGCTTGAGTGCAGCGCGCACCTGGCGGATGTTCCAGCCTTCGACAATGGTGACGCGGTGCTGCAGCACCTTGCCGGCGCGCATGCGCAGCAGCAGCTCGCGCGGGGTCAGGCTGCTGTCCAGCGCGTACTCGCCCACCTTCAGCTTGCCGGCGGCATCGAGCTGGCGGGCCAGCAGCTGCCACTGGGTGTCCTGGCCTTCATCCACACCGGCATCGCGCAGCTTGCGCAGCACGGTGTTCATGCCATCGCCGCTGGCGATGACCACGCTCTCGGCGGACGGGGTGATGTGGCGGTCGGCGAACTGGCCCTGCTGGTAGAAGAACCACGCGCCCACGCCGGCGAGGACGGCGCCCAGCACCACCACCAGCGTTACCACGAACAGACACCCGCGCTTGGCTCCCGCCATGGACTACCTCTGAATGCGATTCCGCCGTGCAGGATACCGTGCCGGGTGGCGTGGGGTCATGACCGGGGTGGCGTCTGCGTGCCGACCAACGGTCGGCACCTACCAGCAGATCCACGCCATGCGTGGATGACCGGCCGTGGGGGCGTCCGTGCCGACCAACGGTCGGCACCCACCACAAGCCATGCCAGGCGTCCGTGCCGACCAACGGTCGGCACCCACCGGGACCATGGGGCGTCTGTGCCGACCAACGGTCGGCACCCACCAGCCATGCCCGGCGGGGGGCGATCGATTACCCCTGCTGGCCCAGCGCCCGCAGCAGGCCGCGGGCCTTGGCGCGGGTCTCGTCCAGTTCCTTGTCCGGGTCCGAGTCGACCACGATGCCGGCACCGGTGCGGAAGCTCACCTCATGCCCATCCACTTCGGCGGTGCGGATCAGGATGTTCAGGTCCAGGTCGCCGTCGCGGTTCAGCCAGCCAAATGCGCCGGTATAGGCACCGCGCGGCACCTGTTCAAGTTCGCTGATGATCTGCATGCAGCGCACCTTGGGGCAGCCGGTGATGGTGCCACCCGGGAAGGTCGCGGCGATCACCTCGCCCGGGGTCACCTCGGGCCGCAGGTGGCCGCTGACGTTGCTGACGATGTGGTGCACGTGGGCATAGCTTTCCACGGTCATCAGTTCATCGACGACCACAGTACCGGGCAGGCAGATGCGGCCCAGGTCGTTGCGCTCCAGGTCGATCAGCATCACGTGCTCGGCACGCTCCTTGGGGTGGCCGACCAGCTCCTGGATGCGCGCGGCATCATCGTCGCCTTCAAAGCGCGGGCGGGTGCCGGCAATCGGCCGGGTCTGCGCGTGGCCGGCATGCACCGACACCAGCCGCTCCGGCGAGGAGCTGACCACGTGACGGCCATGCGCGGTGAACAGGCCCGCGAACGGTGCGGGATTGGCGCGGCGCAACTGCGCGTACAGCGCCTGCGGGCTGACCGGCGCGGCGAACTGCGCGCTCCAGCGCCGCGACAGGTTCACCTGGAACACATCGCCCGCGCGCAGGTACTCGATCACCCGACGCACGCCGTCGGTGAAGCGCTGCGGCGCGTCCTCGCCCACCGACTGCGGGGGCTGCCAATCCTGCCCGGCGTTGGGCAGCACGGCCGAGGCCTGTGCCAGCAGCGCATCCAGCAGCGCCTGTTCGCCCGCTTCGGCGATGACGAAGCTGGCATCGTTCTCGTGGTCGTGCAGCACGGCCGCCGGGCAGCGCAGGGCCAGTGCGGTCGGGCGGCCGTCGTCGCGCGCGCGCGCTGGCAGCACGGTTTCAATCTGGCTGGCCACTTCGTAATCGAGCATCAGCGCCCAGCCGCCGCGGAACGGCAGGCTGTGGCTGCCGTCATGCGGCAGGCGCGCGGCCTGCCAGGCGCGGTCCAGCACCTGCAGGAAGCTGCCGGCGTGTACGGCGTCGTGCTGGTCGCGCACCTGGCCGTCGGCGTCCAGCCGCAGGCTGTCGCCCTGCGCGGCCAGCAGCAGGCTCCAGCGGCCCTGGGCAGTGCCCGAGGCGGTGGATTCCATCAGCAGCGGGAAGCGCGCCGGGTCGTGCTGCTGCAGGGCCAGCAGGTCGATCGGGTGCGGCAGCGGTTGGATCAGCGGGGCGTGGGTCATGGCGGCCAGTTCGGGGTTCAGATGCACGGAAGCCGCCTTGCGGCGGCTCCGTGATGCACGGCGTTGATCCGTTTGCCGGATTGCCGATAGGTAGAGTCGACTGTCAGTCGACTGCTTTCCCATCAACGATCACCGCGGCGGATCGAAAGGCAGTCGACTGACAGTCGACTCTACCAAGGCGGTGCCGGGCAATGGCCCGGCGCCACACGTTGGTCAGACGCGCTTGAAGATCAGCGTGCCGTTGGTGCCGCCGAAGCCAAAACCATTCGACATCACCACGTCGACCTTGGCCTGGCGTGCTTCGTTGGGCACGTAATCCAGGTCGCAGCCTTCGCCCGGCTGTTCCAGGTTGATGGTCGGCGGGATGACGTTGTCCTGCAGCGCCATTACCGAGAAGATCGCTTCCACGCCGCCAGCGGCACCCAGCAGGTGGCCGGTCATCGACTTGGTGGAGCTGACCATCATCTTGTAGGCGTGGTCGCCGAAGGCGGCCTTCATGGCCATGGTTTCGCCCAGGTCGCCCAGCGGCGTGGAGGTGCCGTGTGCGTTGAGGTAACCGACCTGTTCCGGGGTCACGCCGGCGTCGCGCATGGCCATGGCCATGCAGCGGGCGGCGCCTTCGCCGTTCTCGCTCGGCGCGGTCATGTGGTACGCGTCGGAGCTCGCGCCGAAGCCGGCCAGTTCGCAGTAGATCTTCGCGCCACGGGCCTTGGCGTGTTCGTACTCTTCCAGCACCAGGATGCCGGCGCCGTCACCCAGCACGAAGCCGTCGCGGTCCTTGTCCCACGGGCGCGAGGCCTGTTCCGGAGCGTCGTTGCGGGTGCTCATGGCCTTCATCGCGCAGAAGCCGCCCAGGGCGGTCGGCGAGGAACCGCGCTCGGCGCCACCGGCCACCATCACGTCGGCATCGCCGTACTGGATCATGCGCATCGCGGTACCGATCGAATGGTTCGAGGTTGCGCACGCCGAGACCGCCGAGAACGACGGACCCTTCAGGCCGGTGATGATGCTCAGCTGGCCCGGCAGCATGTTGATGATGGTCTTGGGCACGTAGAAGGGCGAGATCTTCTTGCCCTCGTGGAAATCGATGGTCTGCTCTTCGATACCCAGCAGGCCGCCGATGCCGGCGCCGACGATCGCGCCGATGCGCTCGGCGTTGGCTTCGGTGATCTCCAGGCCTGCATCATGCAGGGCCATGAAGGAGGCACCGAGGCCGTAATGGATGAACGGGTCCATCTTCTTGGCATCCTTGCCGCTGACCCGGTACTTGCCGAACAGTTCGTTGTCGGCGGTGATGTCAAAGCCCTTGACCTCACCTGCAATCTTGGTGGTGAACCGATCCAGGTAGGCATCAGAAACGTTGGTCAGCGGACCGATGCCCGAACGACCCTGGGTGATGCCTTCCCAGCTGCTGGCCAGATCATTGCCCAACGGCGAGACGATACCCAGGCCGGTTACGACGACGCGACGCTTCATTGCTGATTCTCCTGACCCGATGATGTCAACGGGCAACTCGGTTTGCTTCGATGTGATGCTCAAACACACGGGGCCGCAACTGCGGCCCCATGGGGTGCGGTGCGCGGCGAGCGGAACCCGCGCGCGCACTGCCGTCTGACATCAGGCCTTGACGTGGGCCTTGATGTAGTCGATGGCGGCCTGCACGGTGCTGATCTTCTCGGCTTCTTCGTCCGGGATCTCGCACTCGAACTCTTCTTCCAGGGCCATCACCAGCTCAACGGTGTCCAGCGAGTCAGCGCCCAGGTCATCGACGAACGATGCGCTGTTGGTGACTTCTTCTTCCTTGACGCCAAGCTGTTCGACGACGATTTTCTTGACGCGTTCTTCGATGGTGCTCATGGGGTATCGCTCCAGATGGAGTAGTGGTTCAAAAGTGGTCGCCATCGGATGGCGATGGCCGTGGGATAGTGTAGTGGAAACCGGCGGGGCCTTGCATAGGTGCAAAAAACCCAGCAGATCAACCACTTGCGGCGCAATCCGTGCGCCCCTTGCTTACGGCATGTACATGCCGCCGTTCACATGGAGGGTTTCGCCGGTGATGTAGCCGGCCGCCGGGCTGGCCAGGAAGGCCACCGCATGGGCGATGTCTTCCGGCGAACCGAGGCGTTCGAGGGCGATGTCGTTGATCAGGGCGGTGCGGGCTTCTTCCGGCAGCGCCTTGGTCATGTCGGTGTCGATGAAGCCGGGGGCGACGACATTGACGGTGACGCCGCGTGAGCCGATTTCCTTGGCCAGCGACTTGCTGAAACCGATGATGCCGGCCTTGGCCGCGGCGTAGTTGGCCTGGCCGGCATTGCCGGTCACGCCCACCACCGATGCGATGTTGATGATGCGGCCCTTGCGCGCCTTCATCATGCCGCGCATGACCGCCTTGCTGGTGCGGAACACGCTGGTCAGGTTGGTGTCGATGATCGACGCCCAATCGTCTTCCTTCATGCGCATCAGCAGGTTGTCGCGGGTGATGCCGGCGTTGTTGACCAGGATCGAGATGGCGCCGAATTCCTTGGCGATGCCGTCCAGCACGCTGTCCAGGGCGGCAGCGTCGGTGACGTTCAGCGCGCGGCCGTGGCCGCCGTGGGCCGCCAGGCGCTCGCCGATCGCGGCAGCGCCGGATTCGGTGGTGGCGGTACCGATGACGGTGGCGCCCTGGGCGGCCAGCAGATCGGCGATGGCGGCACCAATGCCACGGCTGGCGCCAGTGACCAGTGCGATTTCACCCTGCAGGGGCTTGCTCATGATGTTGTCCTCAAACGTGGGCAGCGACCGCGCCCGTGCCGCTTGCAGCGGCCACCGGCACGGTCGGCAGGAACAGGGGGATCAGGCCGACCACGCCTCGCGGGCGCCTTCGAAGTCGCCCGGGGTGGCCAGGGAACGGCCGTCGATGGACTTGTCGATGCGCTTGATAAGGCCGGTAAGCACCTTGCCCGGGCCGCACTCGGCGATCTGGGTGATGCCACGGGCGGCCAGGGCCTGCACGCAACCGGTCCACTGCACCGGCTGGTACAGCTGCTGCACCAGCGCGGTACGGATGGCATCGACGCCGTCATGCACCTTGGCATCGACGTTCTGCACCACCGGCAGCTGCGGTGCCTGCCAGGACAGGCCGGCCATCACTTCGGCCAGGCGGTTGGCGGCTTCGCGCATCAGCGGGGTGTGCGAGGGCACGCTGACGGCCAGCTTCACCGCCTTGCGCACGCCCTTTTCGGCCAGCAGCGCCAGCGCGCGATCGACCGCGGCAGCGTCGCCACCGATGACGATCTGGCCCGGCGAGTTGAAGTTGGCCGGCACCACGATCTGGCTGCCCGCCGCTTCGGCGCAGACGTCCAGCACCAGCTGGTCCTCGGCACCGAGCACAGCGGCCATGGCACCAACGCCGGCCGGCGCGGCTTCCTGCATCAGCTGGCCGCGCAGGCGCACCAGGTGCGCACCGTCATGCAGGCTCAGTGCGCCGGCAGCGACCAGCGCGGTGTATTCGCCCAGGCTGTGGCCAGCCAGGACCGACGGGCGCGGACCGCCTGCGGCGTTCCAGGCGCGCCATGCGCCGATGCTTGCGGCCAGCAGGGCCGGCTGGGTGTATTCGGTACGGTTGAGCATTTCCTCCGGGCCACCCTGGGACAGCGCCCACAGGTCGACGCCGGCACCATCGGATGCTTCGGTGAAGGCTTCACGCACCTGCGGGTGCAGCTCGGCCAGCTCGGCCAGCATGCCCACGGACTGCGAGCCCTGACCGGGGAAGACAAATGCGAGGGTGGATACGGTCACGCGGTCATCCGCTTGTTGCAATCGAAGCGGGCCATGATAAGGGCGAATCCCCCGTGTCGTCTGTACGTGCGCGTATGCAGGGCGTATGGAGTCCGCCGGGCCATGCCCGGCGAACGGTTGGGGGTAGCGCCGGGCCATGCCCGGCGAACGGTTTGGGGTAGCGCCGGGCCATGCCCGGCGGATGCAATCAGCAGAACAGCTGCAGGACGTCCAGCTCGCCATCGGCGAACCAGTCCACGCACAGCCCCACCACCATGAGCAGGCCCAGCGTGGTGGCGCCGTGGGTGATGAAGATCGACTGCGCCAGCGCGCGGGCCGAGCGGCCCAGCTTCATGCAGACCCGGGCCAGGCCCTGCAGCCGGCCACTGACCGAATGCACGTGCGCGCGCACCGGCGCCTGCACGCCATTCATGGCCTCGGCCATCATCGCCTGCAGGTGCTGCGGCCGGTCGGCGTAATACTTGGCCACGCCATAGCCGAACATCAGCCAGTCGCGCGCCTGGGCCTCGGCCAGGTCCATCACTTCCAGCGGGTCTTCCTCGAAATCGATGAAGCCCACGTTCTGCCCGTCCCAGGTGAGGTTGCGTGGCACCGGCTGGCCGAAATACGCGCCACGGCCATGGGCCTCGGCGA
This sequence comes from Stenotrophomonas sp. S39, assembly GCF_016624665.1. Classification (NCBI taxonomy): domain Bacteria; kingdom Pseudomonadati; phylum Pseudomonadota; class Gammaproteobacteria; order Lysobacterales; family Lysobacteraceae; genus Stenotrophomonas; species Stenotrophomonas sp. S39. The sequence continues at coordinate 9,176 of NZ_JACVTT010000028.1, forward strand.
GCGCCTTCATGGCCGCCGCCACCAGCCGGTCACGACCTGCGTCATCGGCTTCGCGCAGGCAGGTATTGAAGGACCCGCCGTTGTCGCCGATCACCAGCGCGGCGTGGCCGCTGCCGATCACTTCGGGCACGTTGACGCCCTGCGCGTGCAGCTCGCCCAGGCGGCGCGCCTCGGTTTTGCACGCAGCATCTCCCCCGCGGTGCGGCGGCGGACGCAGGGCATCGAGGTGGAAGCGGCGGGCGATGAAATTGAGCAGGCCCAAGGCGAATGCGCGGCTTCCCTTGCCGTACTGCTTCAGCCAGGCGCGCTGCCCTTCAATGACGATGGGCTCAACCATGACGGATCTCCTGAAACGCGTTACGGCCCCAGAGGGGCCGTAACGACAGACTTCACGTTGTCGTAACTACGCTATCAATAGCGCAGCAGGGCCGAACCCCACGTGAAGCCGCCACCGAAGGCTTCCAGCAGCAGCAGCTGGCCGCGCTCGACCTTGCCCGAACGCACCGCGGCGTCCAGCGCCAGCGGCACCGAGCCGGAGGAGGTGTTGCCGTGGCGGTCGACGGTGACCACGACCTGGTCCATCGACATGTCCAGCCGCTTGGCGGTGGCTTCGATGATGCGCAGGTTGGCCTGGTGCGGAATCAGCCAATCCAGGTCGGACTTCCCCAGGCCATTGGCCTCCAGGGTTTCGTCCACGACCGAGTCCAGCGCCTTGACGGCGTACTTGAACACGTCGTTGCCCTTCATGTTGATGGTGCCGCCGCCGTTGCCGCTGCCATCCTTGAAACCGACCGACACGCCGACCGGGTTCCACAGCAGCTCTTTCTTGCTGCCATCGGAATGCAGGTGGGTGCTGAGGATGCCGGTTTCTTCGTCGGCCTTGAGCACGACCGCGCCGGCACCGTCGCCGAACAGCACGCAGGTGGTGCGGTCTTCCCAGTCGACGATGCGGGTCAGCGTTTCGGCGCCGATCACCAGCACATGGCGGGCGTCACCGGAACGGATGAACTTGTCGGCCACGCTGAGCGCGAACACGAAGCCCGAGCAGGCCGCGTTGACGTCGAAGGCGGGGCAGCCCGACGCACCGAGCTTGGCCTGGATCAGGCACGCGGTGGACGGGAAAATAAGGTCAGGGGTGGTCGTACCGACCACGATCATGTCGAGCTGGGAAGCGTCGATACCGGCCGCTTCAAGCGCACGCACCGCGGCGTGGTAGCCGAGGTCGCTGGTGGTTTCGCCTTCGGCCGCGATGTGCCGTTCACGAATACCGGTGCGCGACTGAATCCACTCATCCGAGGTTTCGACCATTTTTTCCAGGTCGGCGTTGGTCAGGACTTTTTCCGGCAAATAGCTACCGGTGCCCGCGATCCTCGAGTAGATCCGCTTGCTCATCATGTTTCCTGTTGCGCAGGCTGCCGATCACCGGCATGCCCGGGGAAGAAGGCAAAGGCCGCTGCCTTGGGGGCAGCGGCCTTCCGGCACATCAATCTTCTTCGACGGCCGAGGTCTTGGTCTGGATGACCTTCTTGCCGCGGTAGAAACCGTCAGCAGTGATGTGGTGACGCAGGTGCACTTCGCCGGTGGTCGGGTCGGTCGACAGCTGCTTGGCGCTCAGGGCGTCATGCGCACGGCGCATACCGCGGCGGGACGGGGTGACACGGGATTTCTGGACAGCCATGGGATTGCTCCAAACTCGGTTCGATTTGCTTCGTCGTATCGTCGCGCAGGACGCCAGCGCCCAGCACACTTTCGCTTTCGCCGCAGCCGCCGACGACAATCCGGCTGCTAATGCTTTTACTCTTTCTTCAGTGCCGCCAACGCCGCAAACGGGTTGGCCTGCTTCGTTTCTTCTTCGGTCGGTGCCCAGTCCCTGTTGACTGCCTCACCGTCCGGCGACAGCGGCACCACCGGTACCGCCAGCACCAATTCATCTTCGACCAGATCCAGCGGACGCAGCTGCCCATCTTCCGGCACCAGCAACGCCTCGTACTCCTCGGGCAGGGACGATTCCTCGTCCTCGTCGCGGATCAGGCCAAGCCTCTGGGTCATCTTCACCGGCAACAGGAATCGCTGCATGCTGCGCTGACAGGTCAGCGGCAACGCGGTATCGATGGTCAGTTCCACATAGGATACCCGCAAGATGTCGTCGCGACCGAATTCAAGCGAGTAATTGCACTCACCGTCGGTATCGGCGACCAACCCTTGCAGGCGAGTCAAATCAGCCAAAGAGACCTGGCCGTCGAAGCGCCTTCGCGCTACGACCATCCGCCAAGCATCCAGCGTTTCGGGCACGTTCGCGGACATAAGCCGCTGAATACTAAGGATCGGGACCGCCGCTGTCAAATGCCCGCCATACAGGGGCTTGCTGGCAGCGCCGATGCCGGGCCAGACTGCCGCGCCCTGCCCCGGAATTGTCGCATGCCTGCCCTGCTCCTGGCCTCCACCTCCCGCTACCGCCGCGAGCTGCTGCAGCGCCTCGGCCTGCCCTTCGACTGCGCACGCCCGGAGGTGGACGAGACCCCGCAGGCCGGCGAGGCACCGCTGGCCCTGGCCGGACGGTTGGCGGCCGCGAAGGCTGCCGAGGTCGCCGCACGGCACCCCGGCGCGTGGGTGATCGGCTCGGACCAGGTGGCGGACCTGAATGGACAGCCGCTGGGCAAGCCCGGCACGGTCGAGGCCGCCTGCGCGCAGCTGGCGGCGATGGCCGGGCAGACGGTGCGCTTCCATACAGCCATCAGTCTCACGCGCGATGGAGAATCGTTTGCGGCGATGGACCTGACCGAAGTGCGCTTCCGCCCGCTGCAGGCCGGGGAAATTGCCCGCTACGTGGCCGCCGAACAACCGCTGGACTGCGCCGGCAGCTTCAAGTGCGAAGGCCTGGGTATCAGCCTGTTCGAGGCGATCGACAACCGCGATCCCACCGCCCTGGTCGGCCTGCCGCTGATTGCCCTGTGTGCGCTGCTGCGCCGGGCCGGGTTCGCAGTGCCGTAGAGCCGAGCCCATGCTCGGCTACCTCTTCGTAGAGTCGAGCTTGCTCGACTGGATGTTCAAGGCAGTCGAGCAAGCTCGACTCTACAAGAGCTACCGACCCACCTCGAACGGCTGTTCCTGCCAGTCCTCCACGCTGCCATCGCGGCCGTGCAGGCGCAGTCCCAGCCAATGCCGGCCGGGTGACAGCCCCAGCGTCTCCACGCTGGCATCGAAGCCGGCATTCGGATGCTGCGGGTCGTTGGACATCGGCCACATCGGGCGGATGTCGAGCTCGCGGCCGTACTGGGCATCGCCCACCGGCTGCCCGTCCACCAGCACTTCCACGCGCGCCAGGCCGATGCCGTCCTTGAACGCCCACCCCTTCACCGCCAACGTGCCCGACACCGCTTCGCCATTGCCCGGCGAATCGAGATAGGCCACCGCTGGCGTCACGCACTCGCCCTCGGCACGCTGCGCAGGCAGGCGGAACAGCAGGAAGCGCTGGAAACCGTGATCGTTGCTGACCACCCGCGGCGGCGGCAGCGGCCCGACCTGCGCGCACACCGCGTGGTAGCGCGGCACCAGATCGCGGAAGCGCTGGTCGCTGGGCGACAGCACCAGCAGCATCGGCCCGCTGCGCTCGCCTTCATGCACCTGGCCCCACTGCGCCAGCTGCGCGGTGCGCCCGTGCTTGTCGTTCAGCGGGTGCGGCAGCACCAGGATATCGGCGTCGCCCAGCTGGAAGCCGAGCTCGGCACCCACCTTGAAGTTGCCGGCCAGCACGCGCGTGCCTTCCGGCATCTGTGCCAGTTCGTCGCGCACGGCGGCCGCCAGCGGCTCCCAGCCGGCGAAGTTGCGCGGGTAGCACTTGTCACCGGCCAGCTGCTCGCGCAGCGAGGGCGTGGATGCCATCAGGTAATAGCCGAAGGACAGCGCCATGCCGATGCCGGCCAGCCACCAGCCGGTACGGCGCAGCCAGCGCGGCCAGCCGTTGAGCACCACCGGCACCGCCACCAGCAGCGCCAGGTAGCCGGGCAGCGGCCAGTGGAAGCTGATGCGCTCGACATCGGTGAAGAAGCCCAGCAGGAAGATGCCCAGGGTGGAAACGCCACCGACCAGGCCGAAGTAGCGCCACTGCACGCGCGCGCCCCCACCACTGCGCGTACCGGCCAGCGCCACTTTCCACATCGCGATGCACAGGATGGGCGTGACCAGCATCGGCTGGATGACCAGGAACCACAGGCCGCGCCACTCGAACGCCCAGGGATGGCGCTCGACCACCTGGAATTTCAGGCCGGCATCATGGTTGTCGGCATTCCAGGCCAGCAGCGGCAACCAGGCCAGCACGCCCACCGCCAGCGCCACCCACACGCGCGGGTCGGTCAGCATCCGCCGGCCCTGCGGCAGTGCCAGCAGCGCGATGAAGCCGACGCCGATCACGCCGATGAAGCGGTAATGGCTGAGCGCGCCGATCAGCAGGCCAAGGCCCAGCATGATGGCCGAGGACGCATCGACGTTGCGCAGCAGGCGTGCACCGGCATCCAGGCACAGCACAGCGGCCAGTGCCATCGGCACATCGGGCACGGCCAGCAGGCCCAGGGTGGCCGACAACGGCATCAGCAGGGTCAGGCTGCCCGCCTGCCAGCCAGCCACGTTGCCGAACCAGCGCGTGGCGATGCGCATGACCAGCAGTGGCAACAGGGCGCCGATGGCCAGGAACGGAAGACGCAGTGCCAGCACGTGATGGCCGCCGATCTCCACGCCCAGGCGCGCCAGCCACGCGGTCAGCCCGGGCAGGTCGGAGTACGCGGCGGCCAGGTGCTGGCCTTCCTGCCAGTAGAACGCTTCGTCCACGAACAAAGGCAGACGTGCGGCCACAAGCAGCTTGGCCGCTGTGACCAGCGTCCACAACCAGAGAAAAATCGTGCGTGCGCGTTGTTCGCCCTGCATTGCTCTATGGATAGAATCGAATGGTTCCCGAACGTGAGACGACCATGCCAGCTCCGTCCCCCATGCCCAGCATGCTAACCGATCAACTGCGCCAGGCCCTGCGGGAGGCACAGGATCAGGTCAATGCACTGGTGCTCGGCAAGGTGCCGGAAGTCAGGCTGGCTTTTGTCGCCCTGCTTTCCGGTGGCCATCTGCTCATCGAAGATCTGCCCGGCCTGGGCAAGACAACGCTGGCCCATGCACTGGCCAGCAGCCTGGGCTTGAGCTTCCAGCGCGTGCAGTTCACTTCAGACCTGCTGCCGGCCGATGTGCTGGGCGTATCGGTCTACGACGCCGGTACGCGCCAGTTCCAGTTCCACCCCGGCCCGGTGTTCTCGCACGTGCTGCTGGCCGACGAGATCAACCGCGCGCCGCCGCGCACGCAGAGCGCACTGCTGGAGGCGATGGCCGAACAGCAGGTGACCCTGGACGGGCAGACCCATCCGCTGCCCGATCCGTTCTTCGTGATCGCCACGCAGAATCCGGTCGATCTCTCCGGCACGTTCCCGCTGCCCGATTCGCAGCTGGACCGCTTCCTGCTGCGGCTGGCCATGGGCTACCCCAGCCCGCAGGCCGAGCGCGAGCTGCTGCGCGGCACCGACCGCCGCGACCTGATCGCGCGTGCCGTGCCGCAGCTGGATGACAACCAGGTGCGCGAACTGCGCGCTGCAGTCAGCCAGATCCACGTCAGCGACGCCCTGGTGGATTACGTGCAGGCCCTGCTGACCCGCAGCCGCCAGCATGCCGGCGTGCGCGTGGGCCTGTCGCCACGTGCAGGCCTGGCCCTGCTGCGCGCCGCCAAGGCGCACGCGCTGCTGCTCGGCCGCGGCCACGTGGTGCCCGAAGACGTGCAGACCCTGTTCGTCGCCGTGGCCGGCCACCGCCTGGTCGGCGAGTCCGAGTCGAACACGGGGCCGGCGCTGGCGCGCGCGATCCTGCAGACCGTCGCGGTGGATTGAGGATGCCTGCACGCGGCTCACGCCTGCTGCGCCTGGCGCGCCCGCGCACGCCCGAAGCATTGCCGCAGCGGCTCCACCGCCGACGCATCTATGTGCTGCCCACGCGCTTCGGGCTGTTCGTGGCCGTGTTGCTGTCGGCCATGCTGCTGGGCGCACTGAACTACAACAACAACCCGGCCCTGCTGCTGGCGTTGCTGTTGGCGGCAGCCGCCATCGCCAGCACCATCGCCGCCCACCTGCAGCTGTCGGGCGTGCAGGTCGATGCGATCTCGGCCGAACCGGTGCCTGCCGGCCAGCCGCTGCGCCTGCGCGTGGACCTGTCGCTGCGCGATCCGCGGCCACGGCACGGCCTGGAACTGCAGGTCGGCGACAGCCAGGCCTGGACCGACCTTCCCGCACAGGGCCGGGGCGAAGTGGAACTGGACGTGCCCACCGAACACCGTGGCTGGCTCGATCTGCCACGCATCCGCCTGTCCAGCACGCAGCCGCTGGGCCTGGTGCGCGCATGGTCCTGGGTGTGGCCGGAACAACCGCTGCTGGTGCACCCGGTGGCCGAAGCGGTGGCGCAGCCCCTGCCCGAACAGGGCAGCGACCCGCTGCACACCCGCGCCCATGCCAGCGGCGAAGAACTGCACCAGCTGCGCCCATACCGCGCAGGCGATCCGCCGCGCAGCATTGCCTGGAAACACTCGGCACGGCGCGACACCCTGCTGGTGCGCGAATACGAGAAGCCGGTCGGCATCGAAGTGGTGCTGGACTGGCGTGCACTGGCCACGCTGCCGACGGAAGTGCGCATTTCGCGCCTGGCGCGCTGGGTCGACAGCGCCGAACGCGAAGGGCGCCGCTACACGCTGCTGCTGCCCGGCCAGCCCGCGCTCGGCCCCGGCCAGGGCGCGAGCCACCATAAAGCGTGCCTGCGCGCACTGGCACTGATGCCCCATGACTGAGCCCGCCCTCCTGCTGGATCGCAATGCACGTGGCTGGACCCTGGCCAGCGCTGCGCTGGCACTGCTGCCCCTGCTGCTGCAGCTGCCCGGGCCGCTGGCGGCACTGATCGCGGTGGCGGGCGTGGCCACCGCTGCGCTGTCGCTGCGAGGCGTACTGCCCATACCGGTGCGCCTGCTGCTGGTGCTGGCCATGCTGGGTGCCATCGTCTGGCAGATGGGCGCGGTGCGCCCGGGGCGTGACACCGGCTGCGCATTGCTGGCAGCGATGCTGGCGATCAAATCCAGCGAGCTGCGCAGCGTACGCGATGCACGCAGCCTGCTCGGCTTCGCCCTGTTCGCGCCGTTTGCCGCCTTCCTGCTCGACCAGGGGCCGCTGACCACCCTGCTGGCCGCACTGGCCGGCGTCACCGCCCTGCTCGCCCTGCAGCGGCTGGCCCACAACGAAGGCCGCAGCGCGCCGCTGCCGCTCACTGGCCAGGTGCGCGGCGTCGGCCGCCTGCTGCTGATCGGCCTGCCGCTGGCGCTGGCCTGCTTCTGGCTGTTCCCGCGGCTGACCTCGCCGCTGTGGGGCGTGCCCGAGCGCGCGGTCGGCACGCCGGGCCTGTCCGAATCGATGGAGCCGGACCAGTGGCTGGACCTGATGGCCGACGACACCCCGGCACTGCGCGTGCAGTTCTTCGGTGCCGCGCCCCAACCCGAGCAGCGCTACTGGCGCGGACCGGTGCTGAGCCGGTTCGATGGCCACGTCTGGACGCGCGACCGCAACGCCGATTACCGGCCCATGCCCCAGGTGGCGCACGAAGGCCAGGGCTGGGACTACCAGATCGACTACGAGCCGACGGACCGCCGCCTGCTGGTTGCGCTGGACCTGCCCACGGCGGCGCCGGAAGGCGCGATGCTCAATGCCGAGATGAGCCTGGCCAGCCAGCGCACGCTGTCGGCGCTGAGCCGCTGGCGCCTGCACTCGGCACCCGCAGCACGCTTCGATGCCGACCTGCCGGACAACCAGCGGCGGGCGGCGCTGCAGCTGCCGGCCAACTTCAACCCGCGCACCGCGGCGCTGGCCCGGCAGTGGCGGCAGGAAGCCGGCACCGACGATGCCGCCGTGGTCCGCCGCGCGCTGGACTGGATCAAGGCTGATTTCTCCTACACGCTGGTGACGCCGCCGCCCGGGCGCGATCCGGTGGATGAGTTCCTGTTCGGCTACAAGGCCGGCTTCTGCCAGCACTTCAGTTCGGCCTTCGTGGTGCTGATGCGCAATGCCGGCGTTCCCGCGCGCGTGGTGACCGGCTTCGCCGGCGGCACCCGCAACCGGGTGGGTCACTACTGGGTGGTGCGGCGCATGGATGCCCATGCCTGGGCCGAGGTCTGGCTGCCCCAGCGTGGCTGGGTGCGGGTGGACCCGACCGCAGCGGTGGCACCCGAGCGCATCCTCGATACGTTGGAAGACCGCCTTCCCGAAGGCGGCGACCTCAATCTGCAGCAGCGCTGGCTGCAGGCTGGCCAGCTCGGCGACTGGCTGCGCCGGGGCTGGAACGACCTGGTGCTGTCCTTCGACGCCCGCCGCCAGCAGCAACTGCTGCAGCCGCTGGGCCTGGATGACCTGGGCCCGGGCCAGCTGCTGGCCGGGTTCGTGGCGGCCGCCATGCTGGCGCTGGGCTGGATGGCCTGGCTGCTGGCCCGTGGCGAACGCGAGCGAGACCCCTTGCTGCGCGCCTGGCACCGGCTGGGCCGTCGCTACGCACGGCTGGGGCTGGCCCGCGAGGCGCACGAACCGGCCCTGGCCTGGGCCCAGCGGGTGCACGCCCAGCGCCCCGATCCGGCCCTCATCGCACTCAGCCAGCGTTTCGCCGAAGCGCGCTACGCTGGTACTCGAACCGAGCTCGCCCCATTATTGCGGGACCTGCGCAGGCATCGCCCGACTTCCGGAGCTACTTCATGAACACCAAGTTCCTTCTCACCGCCGTGGCCGCCCTGGCCCTGTCGGCCTGCGCCACGGCCCCCAAGCCGCTGCAGGGTCAGTTCAGCGTGGTTTCCCCGCGCGACTCGGTTGCCACCCAGCAGGTCGGCACCCCCGTTCGCTGGGGTGGCCGCATCATTGAAACCCAGCCCGGCCAGGGCGAGACCTGCTTCCAGATCATCTCGCGCCCGCTCAATGGCAGTGGCCGCCCGAACACCACCTCGTCCGACGCCAGCGACGGCCGCTTCATCGCCTGCCGCGCCGGCTTCTACGACCCGGCCGTCTTCGAGGAAGGCCGTGACGTGACCTTCATCGGCAAGATCGATGGTTACGCCAACACCCGCATCGGCGAGTACGACTACCGCCTGCCCAAGCTCTCGGCCGACGTCATCTACCTGTGGCCGGAACAGCGCCAGGTCGATGTGGTGCCCTACCCGTACAGCCCGTGGGGCCCGGGTCCGTGGGGCCCGTACTGGGGCGGCTACCGTGGCTGGGGCTGGTGGTAAGCCCGCGACGGTTGACGTGATGCAGAAGGCCGCCCTCGGGCGGCCTTTTTTGCTGGCGCCATCCACGCATGGTGTGGATCTACTGAAAACCCGCCATCTACGGTGGGTGCCGACCGTTGGTCGGCACGGAAACCATGGATGCGGCTGCCTCAACGCCCCGGCGTACCGAAATGGCCCAGCGGCGCACCGGCCAGCAGGTGCATGTGGATATGGAACACGGTCTGCCCGGCATCCTCGCGGCAGTTCATCACGATGCGGTAGCCCTCTTCTGCAAAGCCTTCACTGCGCGCATACGCGGCGGCGGCCAGGGCCAGCTTGCCGATCAGGTGCGCCTGCGAGGGCTGCAGGTCGTCCAGGGTCGGGATGATCTCGTTCTTCGGAATGAACAGCACGTGCACCGGCGCCTGCGGCGCGATGTCCTTGAAGCCCAGCACCTCGTCATCCTCGTAGACGATGGTGGCCGGGATCTCGCGACGGATGATCTTGCTGAAGAGGGTTTCGGTGCTCATGGTCGGCCTCGGCGTGATGTCTTCCCCATTGTAGGCCGGCCACGCCACGCGCGGCCGCGGTCAATCGCGGAATTCGCTGCGCGTCCCGAACGCATGCGACAGCGTGCCGCGATCAACGTATTCCAGTTCGCCACCCAATGGCAGGCCCTGCGCCAGGCGGCTGGGCTGCACCTGGCGCGCACGCGCCAGCTGGGCCAGGTAATGCGCGGTGGCTTCGCCTTCAACGGTGGCGCTGGTGGCGATGATCAGCTCCTGCACTTCGCCCTGCGCCAGCCGCTGTTCCAGCTGCTCCAGGCCCAGCTCGCGCGGGCCGACGCCATCGAGTGGCGACAGCCGGCCCTGCAGCACGAAGTAGACGCCACGGAAGCCGGTGGCATTCTCGATGGCCAGGCGATCGGCCGGGGATTCGACCACGCACAACTGGCTGCGTTCGCGACTGTTGTTGGCGCAGGTCGGGCACAGCTCGGTTTCGCTGAAATCGCGGCACTGCGCGCAATGGCCGATGCGTTCGACCGCCAGCGCCAGCGCTCCGGCCAGGCGCTGCCCGCCTTCGCGTTCGCGCTCGAGCAGGTGGTAGGCCATGCGCTGCGCGGTCTTCTGGCCGACGCCAGGCAGCACCCGCAGTGCATCGATAAGTTGTTCAAGCAGGGGTGCGGACACGGCGACAGGCTTTGTAGAGTCGAGCTTGCTCGACTGAAGGTTGGAACAGCCGAGCAAGCTCGACTCTACGCGGTCGATGGCACCCGCTTGCACGGGTGCCACGCTGAACATCAGAACGGCAGCTTCATGCCCGGCGGCAGCTGCATGCCGGCGGTGGCCGAACCCATCTTCGACTTCGATTCGGCGTCGATCTTGTTGGACGCATCGTTGAAGGCGGCGGCGATCAGGTCTTCCAGCATTTCCGGATCGCTGGCCAGCGACGGGTCGATGCGCACCTTGCGGCACTCCTTGGCGCCGGTCAGGGTCACGCTGACCATGCCGCCACCGGCGCTGCCGGTCACTTCGATCTTGGCGATTTCTTCCTGGGCCTTCTGCAGGTTTTCCTGCATCTTCTGGGCCTGCTGCATCAGTTGGGCGATGTTGCCGCGCATAGTGTCTTACTCGTCAAAAGAACGGATGGAATCGGAAACAACCCGGGCGCCATGCTGCTGGATCAGCAGCTGCACTTCCGGATCGTCCATGAAAATGGCCTCGGCGGCCTGTTGCCGCTCGCCACGCTGGCGGTCGGCACGCTGGTGCAGGGTCTCGGCCGGTACGTGTTCGGTTTCCACGGTCTCGACCACGATCCTCGGCGCCTGGCCCAGGGCCTTTTCCAGCATTTCGCCCAGGGCGGACAGCGCGCGTTCGGAACGCAGGTATTCAAATCCGGGCGAAAGGCCCAGTTTCAAGGTACCGCCCTGGCAGCTGATGAAGGCGGCATTGGCCGCCAGCTGCCGCGAGGGGCCGCTCAGGCCGCTGTTGGCCACCAGATCCAGCCAGTCCTCGGCGCTGGCCAGATCGGACACGCCCTCCTGCGCCAGCGGCGCGGGTGCCGCTTTCGGTGGGGCCGGGGCGATCGCGATGCCTTCGGCCTGGAACGTGCGTTCCGGCTCGGCCGCCACAGCAACCGGTGCCGGGGCCGGCGGCTCCTGCCACGGCGCGACCATGGCCGCTTCCGGGGTGGCCATCACGACCGGCACGTCGATCTCCTCGGCCAGCGCCTGATCGCGAGCCTCGGCCTCATCCGTGGCCCACGGCGGCAGATCGTCGTCGGCCGCCTGCGGCGCCGCTTCGGCCTTCACCGGCGGCGGCGACTCGGGTTCCTGCACCGGGACCGGTTCAGGCTCCGGCGTCGGGTCCGGCTCAGGTTGCGGAGCCGGCTCAGGTTCGGGGTCAGGCTCGCGCGGCGCGGCCTGCACCGGCGCGGTCACCTCGGCCACGGCCACCGGGCCCGCCGCGGCGGCCGCAGCCACAGGCGCGGCATCCTGGCTGCCGGCACCGGCATGGCCACCGCCGGCATTGCCGCCGCTGGCGCCGCCACCAACAGCCCCTTCGACCGTCTTCGGTACCGGCGGCACCGCAGCAGCCGGGCGGAACGCCAGCATGCGCAGCACCGCCATCTCGAAGCCGGCACGCGGGCTGGGGGCCAGCGGCAGGTCACGACGACCGTTCAGGGCCATCTGGTACCAGAGCTGCACCACTTCCGGGCGCAGGCGCTCGGCGAAGGCGGCGGCATCCAGTCCCTCGGCAGGGGCGGCGGCGCCGGGCACCAGCTGCTGCACCTGGATGCGGTGCAGGCCTTCGGCCAGCGCTTCCAGTACGCCACTCCAGTCCGGCGAAAATTCGGCCAGGGCGGCCACCACCTGCAGCAGGCGCGGGCCATCGCCCTCGGCCAGTGCATCGAGCATGGCGGCCACCTGGGTACGGTCGACCGTGCCCAGCATGGTGCGCACCACGTCCTCGCGCAGCGCGCCGCCGGCGTAGGCGATCGCCTGGTCCAGCAGCGACAGGCCGTCGCGCAGGCTGCCATCGGCGGCCTTGGCCAGCTGCACGATGGCGCTGCCGTCCGCCTCGATCTCCTCGGCGGCGAGGATGCGGGTCATCTGCCCCTGGATCTGGTCCTCGTCCAGGCGCTTGAGGTTGAACTGCAGGCAGCGGCTGAGCACGGTGACCGGCAGCTTCTGCGGGTCGGTGGTGGCCAGCAGGAACTTCACGTGCTCCGGCGGCTCTTCCAGCGTCTTCAGCAGCGCGTTGAACGCCGCCTTGGAAAGCATGTGCACTTCGTCGATCAGGTAGACCTTGTACTTGCCGCGGGAGGGCATGTACTGGGCGTTCTCGATCACCTCGCGCACGTCATCCACGCCGGTGTTGGACGCGGCATCGATTTCCAGCAGGTCGATGTAGCGGCCGGCGTCGATGTCCAGGCAGGCCGCACACTGGCCGCACGGGTCGGCGCTGGTGCCCTGTTCGCAGTTCAGCGATTTGGCGAAGATGCGCGCGATGGTGGTCTTGCCCACGCCGCGGGTACCGGTGAACAGGAACGCGTGGTGGACCCGGCCGCTGTCCAGCGCATTGCTGAGCGCACGGACCACGTGTTCCTGGCCCACCAGCTCGGCAAAACGCTTCGGACGCCACTTGCGGGCAAGCACGAGATAGGACATCAGGCCACCGTCTTCCATCGGATGTTCCATTGTGCCATGCCTGTCCAGCCCCCTCGCCTCCGGCACGCCCACTGCACATCGATGACTGGGGGTGCTTGTGTATGGCCGCGCCGCCCGCTAGAATCTGCGCCCCTGCTGAGGCGTTTGCCGGTGGCAGGGATCCGGAGAGGTGTCCGAGTGGTTGAAGGAGCACGCCTGGAAAGTGTGTAAGCGTCTAAACCGCGCTTCGGGGGTTCGAATCCCCCTCTCTCCGCCAGATAAATGCAAACCCCTGTTTACGCAGGGGTTTTTGCTTTTCTGGGAGAGCATCAGACGGGACACAAATCGGGACACAACCCGATGCGAATTCCCCATCATCTCATCCGCTCCCCCGGTGGCCGCTGGTCCTTCCGGCAGCGAGTCCCCTCAGATCTCCATGCCAAGCTTGGCCGGACGGTCGTCAAGCGAAGTCTGCGAACCACGGATCTGCGCCAAGCCCAGGTGCAGGCGATCATCTTGGCGTCGCGCTATGCTCAGGTCTTCGATGCAGTTAGGGGACTGCCAATGGACCGAATGACCACTAAGGACGTGGACGCGCTCATCGAGCGTTTGACCAAGGAAACGGGGCGGCAAGATCTGACGCTTCATCGCACCCAAGCGCCCAATGGGACGGTGACTGAGCGCTGGCAGATCGACAACGAGGAAGACGTCCGGCTCTTCCGGAAAGCTCAGGTCTGGAACGCGGCTTCGGAAGTAGCTGGCATTGGCGCTCTTCCCCCAGATCTTGTTCACCAGCCAGAAGCAAAAACCAACGTGGCCGAAGTCATCTCTCTTCGCAAAGCCCGGGATGGATGGCTGGCCTCTTTGAAAGCCACGACGCTTCCGAAGACCTATGTCATCAAAAAATCTGCGATCGACTTCTTCGTCAAATTTATCGGCGAAAAAACGAAGGTCCACACGATCAAGCGACCCGATCTTGCTCGGTGGTATCAGCACATGCGGGAGGGTGGTGCTTCGACCCCCACTTTGACCAATAAGCAGAGTTACATTGGCGGTAAGGGTGGGTTTTTCGAGTGGTGCATGGCGTCCGGCTACTACCCGCAAGAAGATAACCCAGCCAGTGGTCACATTACTTACTCCGTTCGCGAAAAACGTGTTCGACGCAAGCTGGGCTTCAAAGCGTATGACTTGCATCAGATCCAGGCGCTTTTTGACCCCAGTAATTTTGAAAAGCTCTCTCCGAGTGCCCGTTGGGCGTCATTGATTGGGCTCTACACAGGAGCAAGAGCCTCGGAAGTTGGTCAGCTTTTGCTTTCTGACGTTTTCAAAGACGGCGACATTGTCTGCATCCGCATCAATGATGAAGGTGAGTTCCAAAAGGTCAAAACCGAATCGAGTCTCCGCACTGTCCCCATCCATCCCGACCTCTTGAAGCTTGGATTTTGGGAGTGGACCGAAGAGCTGCGATCCAAGGGTCATGATCGGCTCTTCCCACAAGCCAAAGCCAACGCAACGAATGGCGCAGGCAACTGGATCAGCAAGGCGTTCAGTCGTCATGTTGCGGAAGTGGGAAAGAACTGGCCTAAGGCAAAACGAGGCTTCCACTCACTGCGCAAGACCCTTATTCAAGAGATGCAAGGCGCAGGTGTGGCCTCGGAACTGCGGGCTCAGATCGTTGGGCACGAACTCGACGATGAGCATCATGCAACTTATAGCCGTGAGTTCACCAATGCGGAAAAGCTCTTTGGACTCGGCTCTCAGGCTGGCGGACTAGGTGCTGTGAATTATGGATTGAAGATCAACCGCCTTTCGAATTTTAAAAAATAAACGGAATTTGGAGAAGACAATGATGTCAAACGAAGCCAATCAGGCCTCTCCTGAAAACAAAAAATCAGCAGTCTCCGAAGACGCCACGGCCGTTGAAGCATCTGGAATTATTAAACACCGAATTCCAGAGGAGGCGCTGACGCACTTTGATTGGGAGGGTGAGCTTCGCGATCATGACTGGACAATGCATCGCTACGGGGCAGTTTTAGCGGTTCGGGAGAGAGCGAAAGCCCTCGAAGACCAAGGTGACTTGGCGAAGGCGGGCCTACTTCAACTCTTAGCTGCCGTCATTTCCATGCACCTGACGGGAACGACATCGAAGCCGTTCACCGCGTTGATGCGAGATGGCAATAAGAGCACGGCGATACCAGAGCATCTTGACCAACAAGATGTCAAATTCCTTCACCAAATGGCCGAAAATTGTTCAAGCTCCTGGCTCCGAGCGCGCATCGCAGACGTCGCTTGTGTGGCTGGACGTGAGCTCGGTGTCCCGGAATGGAGGATTGGCCCAGTTGCAGCGCACGCCTACTTGGAAGAGGCCAAGAAGTTCATTGACGGCACCGAGCCGGTCCGAGCAATGGACGCGGTCAAGTATCTTCAAAGAGCGCTCCAATTGGGCTGGATCTATGCCAAGAAGGATCCGGTCTTTCAAGCCGACCTTTGGACAACAATTCAGTCAGCTTTCGACGTAGCAATTGAAAAGCGCTTTTTGGGAATTCTCTTCCCATTGGCAGAGGAGATCATCCAAAGACGGCCAGACTTAGCATCTTCAAACGCAAAAAAACTGGAAGACCTAGCCGAGTTCTGGTGTAGCGATCCCGATCCAAGCGCAATGGATTTTGCTTCGAGGGCATTCAACCATGCCGCACGTCTTTGGAACACGGCCAAAAACGCTGCTCGATCTAAGGCCTGCTATTTCAAATCTGGTGAGGCGCTGATCACCAAATCGCGGCAACCTAGTCAAGCGATGGTGCGAGCCGAATGGATGAGCGAAGGCATTGCGATCTTGCGCCGCCATGGTGGAGATCGAGATGCTATCAGGCAATTACAAATTGAGCTTGCAGATGTCCGCCAAGCCATTCACGAAGAGATGCATGTAATCAGTCACCCCATTGACGTCAAAGACCTTGTCGAAGACATTGGCAGGAGGGTTGATGCGGACACATTTCCACGCGCGCTCCTGCAAGTTGCCTTCGCTTTTTCCCAATTTAGCTCAGCAGAGGCAATTCGGCAGGAGGTAATAGAATCGAACGAAAAATATCTCTTCCAGCATCTTTTCGCCCGTGTTACTTACAATCGCGACGGTGTTCCACTCGTTCGATCAGCGCCCCTTGACATCAACGACGAAGAGAGCATGGAAAGGCATATGGTGCAGAGCCTGTGCGAGTTCCATCATCCGCTCCTGGCTGATGTTGCCATTATTCATGCCATCAACATTGTTCGCCATCGCTTCGAGCCTTCATTAAACGAAGTGATGGCAATCGTCAGCGAATCGCCTTGTGTGCCAGAAGGACACCGCTGGACCTTGTCTCGTGGACTTTTGGCAGGGCTAGATCACAACTGGCACGAGGCGGCAGTTTTCCTTATCCCCCAAGCAGAGCCCTTCATTCGTGCCGCTTTCAAACGCTGCAATGTAAGCACTGTTTCAGTGGAGGAGCATGGGGAGGAAGAGAAATCTCTGAATAAGCTGTTAGATCACCCAGAGGTATCTAAGGTTCTCTTTCCTGACTTGGTTTTGGAGCTCAAAGCAATTCTCACCCACAAGGCGGGGCACAATCTTCGAAACCGCTACGGACATGGGCTGATGAATGATGATGAACTGGCATCTACTGCGACGATCGTACTGTGGTGGACGATTCTCAGACTCATCTTGTGGCCTTACCGTAGTAGCCTATTGGAAGAGACCGCCCTCTATCAGCAGGAGGAAAGTTCACCCTAATACCGCAAAAGGACATTTTTTCAACCTTAAAACGGTTTTAGCGAAAGGAGTGACACATGGCTCAGCTAGCAGAGAACTCTGTAGTAATTGCATTTCGCGATTGGCAGTGGCGCAACTTGAGACCGAAAAGACAGTCTCCTGATCTCTTTCTTTCATTGGAAGGCAAGGCTGAAAAAAAGAAAGGAGATGCTGAGGTAGCTTTCGATGATAGATTTTATATCTTTGAAATAAAGTCTACGGGAGCGACCATTAAAGACGAATGGACCAAGAGAAAAATCCTCGACAGAACTAGCAAAGCGAATCCAAAGTGGGCGTATCGGAAGGTGCGGCGGCTACTCAGGGTGGTGGGCAAACTCAATCCGAAGTCACCTTTTGCAGGAATTGCAGAGTCTCTACTAAATAAATCCCTCGCATGCCATCATTTTTTATTCTGGCGACATTCCACCTTGCCTAATGATCCCCGTGGCGATTTCTGCATTGTCCCCTACATTGCGGGCACTAAGCATCTAGGCGGGCTCTCAGCACCAAGCGCCCTACCAATAGGTGACCATCAGGTAGAGGAAGCAATGAGCCACTTAGATACCTACAGCTTTGGCTTGGTCAAAAAAGAAGAATTTGACTCCATTCAATATCAGGATATTTCCACTTTACATCCAAAACTACTCGACAATAAGAAGGCAAGGCTGATAACCACCGATGGGGGAGCTCACTTTTGGCAACATTTTGGTTTGACGCTGGCTGATTTTCAGGAATATGTAAACTATCTATGCGGCAACGTTGACGAGGAAATAAATGTAATCATCACGTCTAAAAGTGGGTCCGTTTTTTCGCACATTACTCGGACTACTGATTTGAAGTCATTGGTAAATGCTTATGTGCTAGAAAATCGACCAGCGCCCACAAACAGTCAACTTCAGAAGCTCGCCACCAAGAAACCGCCGATGCCCGCAACTCCTGAGAGGAAGCCGAGAAGAGAAAAAGAAATTGTGAAACCATCTACAGAAAAAAAGAGAAAGATGGGGCCATCTGGTTAGATTTCCACTAATCTTCTCTCATAGCCTCTTCAAAAGATGCTCGTTCTTCGGCAGACCAGCATCGAGGATCATACGGGTCAAAATTTTCTGCTTCTTTATTATCAGGAAATTTTTCCAAGTAAATATCAACTGATTCCTCGGCGATTTCAGCAGCGCGCTGTGGCTCAGCGATGGACAAAGCCCTAAGGTAAGCCGCTATCCAAATCTTTCTCTTTAATCTTTTGCTTGACATATGCGTTCCAACTTATTCCCTCCTAACATAGCGGTTGACAGTTCTCTGTCAACCGCCAATACATTTGTATCCCTATCACACCAGACTTTTAGGGAAACCGTTAAAATCGCGGCCTAAATCTCAGCTGGCGATGATGATTGGCAGAGGCCGTCTGTTCAGACGGGCCTTCGTCATGGATCTCTTTACAACTTTCGTCTCCAACTCCAATACAAATCGAGGCCGCAGCCATTGCGGCTCTCGTTTGTCTTATGCGCCACTCCCTACGCTTCATCACCCCAGAAGAGGCCAGATGCTTCATCCTCAGCATCCGACGCCGCGCCCTAGCTGCTGCCGGTGACGGTGGCTCGTAGTCGAACTCTGAAAGCTTGGCCTTGGCTGCTAGGTAGTCACACTGCGCCCGATAGGGACTGACCAGCATTCGTGCATAGCGCACCATAGCCCTCCCGAGTGCTTCGGTATCCTCAAAGAGAAGCCCTTTACCACCGTAATGGTCTGCCCGGCGCGAGTGGATTAATGCGTAAGCTCGCTCAAAGCAGGGCTCGATCTGTATCCCTGGAATGCTGTTCAAGATTTCCAGTGCCTGCTCTGCAACTTCTCGCTGAGCCTCCAACCATTGCTCGATCAGTTCGGCCTGCTTGTTCAGCACTTCGGCACTTGCCCCCTTGGATCGCGACAGCCGCGACACCTTAGACACTTGCCGGGTAAGCGGGTTGTAGTGAGTAGGGATCCGATCACGAACCGTGCTGCTCGGCTGCTCTGGTGAGTTGGCAGTTTTCCAATGAGAACGACCCTCCCTGTTTCGATCCCGCAATGCGGCCTCGTGGCTGTGCGTTTCTGGAACCGGGTGGACGAACTTGGCTCCCTGGACTTGGCGACGCTCTTTTAAAATCTGAGTGAAGCGTAGTCCTGCCACAGAAGGAGCATTCTTTGCCGCAGAGACGGCTTGCCTTACCTTCTTCTTACCGTAAAAGCTGTCTTTTGGAATACGACGTATCGGGTCTCTCGACAGGGCACGCGCTTCCTCATGCAAACCCTGCCGCGCCTTGTCTGCGGCTTGAGCACGAAGCGTCCGATGGTCAACCCTGGCGTTGACGCTCGCCATGATGAGGTGAGCATTGATGACCGATGCGATCTTGCCCCGCAAGATCTTCATCTCTGCGGCTCCCGCACCCTGCCTTGCGTCAAAAGCAGCACAAGCTCGTTCCCCTAAGCCAGTCGCATCGACCTTGCGTGCCGACAGTAGAAGGTGAACATGATGGTTGCGTTGATCGCCTTTCTTGCTGGGTGCATGAACCGCAACAAGAACAGCAACCTGATACCGATCTACCATCAGGCGGCCTAGATCAATCGCCAGATGATGTCGTTGCTTTGAGTCCAAGCTTTTGGGTAAAGAAATCTCGACCTCCCGGGCAAGCCTGGCGTTGGACCTTGTCTCGTGCATCTCGTTTTTATCCCAAAATGAGCGAACATCAAGGCACCAGTCCGGCGCGCCTTTCGGGGCTAGCATCTCTTGGGAGACGACTCCCCCTCTACCTTTGTATTTATGGACGGTGCCATTTTTTGTATCGCGCAAGTTGAACCCCGCACGATAAGCTGCCGCTGCTACCGATGAGTGGCCCTTCCCTCTGCTGTATGATTTTATATTGACGTGGTAAATCGCCATTGATATCCCAATTCATGTTAGTGAAGTGAACATCAAAGGCGCTAGACTTTATTTGTAAATAGGCTTGCCAACATATTTTATCGTGACAATTATCACGAGGATTTAATCGCGTCGAATATTGCTCTTTTCATCGCAAAGCGATGCCCACGGTTTTCGCAGAGCGAAAACCATATGTGGGCTCTTGCTCCATAGAATTTTGGGTTTTGCCACGACCACTTTAAGGCGGCAACATTAGGTGCGTTTATCCAATCAATCTCAACGACTGAATAAACCTTAATGAATTATAAATTCTCAACATTATTCAGCGGTGACCGAGACTCGGTCGAACACTCAACTTTCCATTCTCTCTGCCGATAAGCTATGCAGTGATGATCAAGATTAGAAGGCGAGCACTCCATGGACTGGATTAGTTTTTTGACCCGCGATGTTGCGATTGGATCAATCCTCGGGATCTCGGCTGCGGCACTCATAATATGCTGGCGTGTAGGCTCGTTCCACCCAGTCAATGTTCGCCTTCTGCGATTTTTTATCGCCAAAGATGAGGTGGAGGATCCTATCATCAAAAAGAGTTTGGCAGATCAAACGGCATTGGTCAGTTTCAGGATGACGCACGGCGTGAAAGTGCGGACCCTGCGTGACGCGCAGAAGTTATCAAAATTCTCTAATAGAACGAACATTCCGCTCGACCTGATAGGAAGGGCTGGCTGGGCGTTTAATTTAAAGAGTCTGACCCTCAATCCTAATCGAGTGCCTCACGGAGCGTGGCTCGCGCTTCCTGCATTTTTCTTACTCGTCATGATCCTGGCGACAGCAGGCTTCTCAGCCGTCGCAGCGAGCAGCAAATTGCTTGTCTCGCTTAAGGCAACAGACACTTGGCTTTGGTTATCGCAGGACGAAGCCCGCGTTTTTCAACCCTTTGGGCAGAGGGCAACAATCAACAAATCATCTTGTAGCAACGAACAAGATGAAGCAGAGCCCCAAGTTGGGTTCCACGAGGATGACCGCGACATTCTTTGTGAAATTTGGGCCGATCCAGGGCTTGAAAAGCATTTTTCCAAAGAGCTCCCAGAACAGCGAATAACCTTCTTAGTGGCAGCGGCCATTTTTGCATGGTATGCGTTCATGAGCTTTTCGCTTCTTCGAGAATGGATTGCCCAGAGAGAACTTCGGGACCTCTTAGATGAAGTAGTGGTGCCTGACTTGGGATCTAGATCAAAACTGTTGGAGAGAGCAAATGATGACTAGTTTCTATTATGACTTAGCAATGGCGCTGATCCCCGGCACCATCGCTGGCTATTACTCAGGCCTACTCATGGCAAAGGTCAACAAATTTAATTCTCTTAAGTTTGAAGCTCTGCGAGTTGTGCGCTCGATAAATTATTTGGGCGATTCTAAAAATACCTCAGTGACAAGATCGGAGAAGACGCAAGACCTCCATCTGATTGCGTCAGAGCTGCTTCTGTTATAGCACCAGAAGTCTGGGATGAAGGTGATGGCGATCAGCAATGACGTTCTCGATACCCTTGCGGCTTGCGAATTTGCTCCGTATGACGTTGCATTGTTTGAAAAGCAGGTAGCAAAGTGGCAACTCACCCTACGTGGCATTAAACCAAGCGCACGCCTCCTGCTGCCTTGGGGCCAGATTTGACGATCAAATGGGTCAAGACTTCGCCGATCTTTCCTTGACCTTGGCCAGCAGTTCTTTCTGCTCTTTGGCAGTCAATCGTCCGAACTCCTGGATCAGTTCAGCCAGCTGATCTGTCTCTGCATACAGATAGGCCAGTGACACACCCAAGGCCTTAGCCATCTTCTGGGCCGTCTCCGTGTCGCAATCATGCACAGCCCGCTCGTATCGGTTGATTCGAACGCCTGCAACATCTTCGGGCAATCCCATCGCCACTCCTAATTTTTTTTGGCTCATCCCAAGGACTTGCCTTGCCTCCTTCATACGGTAGGCAAAGACTTCTCGGGCACTGCGGGCGTTGGGAGCATTCATGCCACCAAGGATGAACGTAAGCTACGTTGCTCGTAAATTACGTTGCCCGTAGCCTACGTTTAGCGTATCTTGCGATGGAACGTCAACCGGTCCAGGGAGCGCAGGATGAGTTCACACGGGAATGCTGTTGGAAGTGGGGACGCCACAAGAGAGCTGGTGAACCGAGGATGGCGGATTGCCTACATCGGCTGGGTGGCTCCCATCGTTCCGGTGATCGGGTTCGTTGTGCTGATCGTCCTGTCCATCGTCGCCATCCTGCACGGGGTCTTGGCAGCAACGAAGGGAAACACCTCCGCAGGACTGCGTCTGGCCTTGGCTGCTTGGCTCGGATCGACCGTAATTGGTCTCTTGTGGATGGGCGTCTATGCCCTCCTGGCTTCTATCTTTTAAATTAACCAAGGAATGATGATGACCATGAAGCGCTTCGCGACTGCCACCGTCCTGGCCATTGCGCTGACCGCATGTTCGAGCGGCCCTTCCCAGAACAAGGCTGAGGACGCCATGCTTGCTTATGTCAAAGACAACGGATCAGAAGATGCCCGCCTGATGGAGTTCGAGCTTGGCAAGTGCACCAAGGTTGACTCTGGCTACAACTGCCCGGTGAAGTCGCGAGTCCTGGCGATGGGTGGAAAGTTTGACCAACAGTTCAATGGGGTCTTTACCTTTGCTGACGTTGGGGGCTCTTACAAAGTCATCGCTCGGGTCAGCATGGACTGAGTCAAGCGTCGCTACCATTATTAAAGAGCCCCTTTTGGGGCTCTTTTCATATGAAATGAAGATCATCTCCTCCCAGCCAGTAGTTCGTTTTCCCAATCGTTCTTGATTTCGTTGAGTCGTGCGGCTTCTATCCAGAACTCTTCGTCAGGTTGATCAAGATCGCCCATAAGCCAAGAAGTAAAAAGGCCGATCTCATAGCAGCAAAAAAGTGATACCTCGACGCGCTCAGGAACCACCAGACCAATGGCAACTTCATGATGCGTCTCTGTCTCCCTCATCCTGAGCGAAGGCAAGATGGACCTAACATTGGGGTGTGCCCCGTCGTCGATCATTGCGTCATACATCTGACGCACCAATCCCGCGTTGTCCGGCATTAGGCGGCTAAAACGCTTACAGGTGTTGAGCACAGCGTCCCCGAAGGCCTTTCGACTTCTCTTTCGATCTTCATCGCTTCGATGCCGATTAACCCAAAGATCACTGAGTTCTGGCTTGATCTCAATTTCCTGGGCATAGCACGCGGCCTCCAAAGATGCGCGTAACGTAGGAAAAAGCGCAGCCCGATACCCTATTAGGGCCGTATTGATCGATGCGCAGAACATCCCTCGCGCATTGATCCGAAGGATTGCGGCCATTGGCGGCTTCAAACGACTCGAAGCTGTCCGGTCAATGAAAGCATCTAGCTCTGCGCAGCGGTTCAACGCAAGAGCGTTGCTCTCCCGAGCGGCTTCGGCGCAGCCGTGGGCAACGTCCATGAACTGAAAGAGAGGCAGCGAATTGCTCATATGTTGGTCCTCCTGAACGAGAAATATGACACATCCTCCGATTTCTAATTGCTACCAGCCTGATGCCTATTCGCTCTCAAAAGCCCCGCAGCCATTAGCGAATCAGAGATAGACGCGCGAGTTTTCGATGATTCCAATAGCCGTAAAGGGATCGACTTGACTATAGATGATTCCGAGATATAAATCGCCGCATGGGCAAAAAACTATCAGATGGATTAATTAAGCCAGTCATACCCCGGATCACCGATTCGGAACGAGACTCCCGTGCCCAGATCTGCGAAGAGTCGCTTGATATCTTGCGGAAGAATCAAATGCTCTTGCCGAAGCGGGCGAAGGAATTTATGAAGCTCTTTGTGCACGGCTATATCAGCCACGAGGAACTGAGCGTCCTCCTTAACAGCAAAATTTTCAAGTCCTGAGACTAGCGCAACAACACTAGCCATGTTAAATAACACTGTCGACGACGCCCTGTCCCGCAAGGTTTTGCAGCATGAGCGAAACAACATAATGTGGACTGAAACTCCATTTAAATACATCAGCTATTGACAGACATTTGCTTGACGTTAGGTTCGGACACGAAGGAAACACCATGCCCGACCAAAAATCCGAACCGTCTATCCATCGCTGCATAATAAGAAACCTCCCCGTTGAAAATGGCGTTGTGGGAGAGATCATCGTAGAAGGCCAGAACGCAGCGCAATGCTGCGATAAAATACTTCGCCTATTGAAGCGCAAGTCACGCGCCAAGAAATCTGTCGCCTGCACATCACCCACACAAAGCACAGTAGATCTGCTGGATGATGTCATTCAACGCTACATATCAGATCTAATACGCCGCAATCTCGCCCTGACCTACATCCAACTCAACAGGCAAACACTTGGAATTATGCTTGCCGCTATCGGTAACAAGCCATTAGCATCAATCACTGGCAATGATATCCGAAGGACCTTGGACAGCTTCAAATTTTGGCCAAGCAATGCACGACGAAATCCATCCATGAAAGACCTAAGCTTTGCTGAGATCTTGGAAATCGGGAAGAGAAGCACCCCCTCCCCCATCAATAGCGAGACTTATAATAGTCATATCAGACGCATCAACGCTTTCTTCAATACGCAACAGGAAGCGGACAAGTCTTTCAGATCACCCGCGAAAGGCGTTGCTAAACTAATTGACGTCTCTACAGCAGCGAAGAACCGCCGCCCCTTCACTAGAGGCGAGCTTGAAAAGATCTTTGAGCCGGAAGCCTATTCGGAGTGGACCAAAGACAAGCCCCACAGGTGGTGGGGCCCTCTCCTGGCGCTTTACACAGGAGCACGGATTAGCGAGATCGCACAGCTTCGAACGACGGATATTCACACTGTCGATGGGGTCACATGCATCTGCATCCAGGTTACGGCGACGGGGCAACGCCTTAAAAACGCCTCTTCCATTCGCGCCATTCCCATTGCCCAGCCGTTGCTAGATGCCAACTTCTTGGCCTATGTCAATGAAGTTCGAGCCACTGGACAAGATCGACTCTTCCCACACCTGCCCCTCACCGTCGCGGTCAAAGATGGCAAGGCATACATCAAGGGCTACGGCGGCACACTTGTTCAGCAGTTTAGCCGATACATCAAGAAACATGGGTTCAAGAAAGGCATCGGCTCACACGTGTTCCGCCATACCTTCGCCTCTAATTTAACCAAAGAAAAAGTTGGTGCGGTGCAGATTGCCGCACTCACTGGACACACAGTCGTGGGAGCCCCATCCGAAAGCGTCTCGGTCCCGGGCCTGATGAGCTACATCGACAGAGGAGTTTGCCCGCCTGAGCTACGAGCTTGCGCGGAGACACTCTCTAAGTTCTATCCAGGAATTGAGATCCCAGCATACACCCCTGGACAGTTTGCAAAAGCCCTCTCAAGAAAATCGAAGTTTCACAAATAAAAAAGCCCCTTGCGGGGCCTTTTTATTTCATCCCGGATACTTCGGGAACTTTTCATCGGGATGCTTGGCCTTCCACTCTTTGTATGCAGGAGAACCTTCCCAGGCAGCAAAGGCACGTGGAGTCCGGCCACGACCAGTCCACGTCTCTTGCGTATGCGGCAGCCAATACTTCGGGGCCACTTCTTTGCGCGTGTCAGTGCCAGCTGACTTCTTCGGGCGACCTGGCCCATTGGAAGAACTGCCAACTTGATTGGCGATATCCGCCTTCTGCTTAGACGTCAGGTGCTGCCCGTAACGGCTCAGCAGATCTGAAATCTGCAAGAACGCGTCGGACGCTTCGTCTTCAATGAGCTTCGCTTCTTGCTCTTCAAGCTTGCGAAGTTCTTCGGCCAACTTGGCTTTGGCCGAAGCGATTGAATCAAGGGTCGGTTTGCTCATTTGGCCAGTGGACTAATTGATCGGAGCGTAACTATAACAAGCGGGTGGAACGTCGCATAGCGCGGTCTTCCTCCGCTTTTGGTGCCCGGAGCTTCTCAGCGATTTCATCCGTTTCCTCAACCGAGATCTCTTTCACCTTTCCCCACTCAGTCCCCCCCTCATCAAGCGTTCCAGCAACGTGGAAATGAAGATGGCTAATGGCCTGGTTCGCGTCCTTCCCGTTGTTCTGCCACACCGCGATGCCAGGCCTCTCATACGTTTTATCAATAAGCCGTGCTGCATCCCGAACAGCGGTCATCAAGGCGAGCGTCTCACTGTCATGCAGCTCCAACAGCGTTGGTCGATGGGCAATCGGAATGACCAGCAGATGTGGAACGCCCCTTTGCTCCCGAGTCACCAGCGTTGCCGTGAGTTCATCACGCCGCAAGATCGTATAAGGCCTATCTCCCCTGAGATATGCACAGAAGGCACACGCACCGTCGTCAGGAAGATCAATGCTGGTCTCGCCCATTACGAGCTCCTTAGAGAAGACAAGAAGGCTTGCAGCTCCAAACGGTCCAGTTTTTTAAACTGGTCATCAGGAACGACTATCGTTAACTCATCGGATACTTTTTCTTTTCTTGAACAAAACATGAAGGAAAGAATGATGAGTCTAATTGAGTCCTGAGCCGGGAGCACGCCTGATATTCTCGACAGCCCTCCGCCCCAGGGTGAGATAGATACAGGCTGCCCGTTACCCTTTGTCGTGACCTCAGCCCACAAGTCGAACAAACTCTTTGTCAGTGTCTCGATCTGCGAGCTCGCTTTATTGTTCTGATCCATATCGGCGTATGCCGAAAGAAAGATTTTCTTCCCACAGTGCCTGACAGTCAAAGCGGTTCCTATTTCATATTTCTCTTTCTTCCCTTCCTTTTCGATAGGGGAAACCGGAACCTTACCCACCAGAGCGTCACTTATCTGCTTATCCAGCTCTTTCCATGAGCCTTCATAAAGCTTGTCGATTGCCTGACCCAGAAGGCTCTTCCGCTCAATGATATTTGGAGTTTCCGTGTCAAACGTATTGCAGACACCGATGACAATATTTCCACTCTGGTTGAAAATATCACCCTTAACTATTTTTATTTTGGTCTTAGGAGAGGAATACTCAGCCTGGATAGGATTTGGCCAGTTCAGATAAAGGCCGGCTGCAAGCGATGAAACGACTACGATGATAAATGATATTTCATTCAGCAGTTCTGCCCGCGCAGGGAAGAAGAGAACAATTATTCTAATGACAGCAATAATTGTTCCCAATACGGCAAACGACTTCAGAATGTAATTCTTCCAAAATCGACGGGTTGTCATATCTTGGATCAGGTCTCCCATGATCATTTACCTTTACAGGCCAAGATTTGTATAGAAGGCTGACTGATAGTAGTGCGGTCCTTGACCCTTCTTAGATGGGTAGAAACCAACGTAATTATCCAGGGCGAATTTTATAATTTTCATTTGAAACGACACCGACATGGTGTAATAGTTCGCATCTAAGAGAGGCTTAGGTATGAAGTTTTCATCAATATTGCGGTCACCATCCAAATTCGCAACAATGACTGGAAGATCGAACTCCTTAATGACTTCGATTTCATGGGCCAAGAATGAGATACCATCGCCGCCCTTTTTCTTTCCATAGGAGCTTCCAAGCAATATTACCTGCTTCGCGTTTTTTAGCCGCTCTCTCAGATTACGCTTGATTGTCTCAGGCTTACTTGTGTCTCTCGCCTCAAATAGGTCGTGCGCGTCATAGAAATTAAAATCAATCTTATCGTTGTCTCTCCATGCCTCCATCAAACGATAGGACCTGATGTCTTCACTTGCGAAAGCAATATAGGTTTTATTACGATAGCTCATCTCAAACTCCATGTTATAGATGTGTATATTTTCTGACCGGTATTAGCTCATACAGGACATCAAGAGGATTTGATTTGGGAGGAAGACAGCTTTTAATTGCCCATATATGCAATTGCATCTCGCTTACTCTCGACAAGTGAGCCACGTCCAACTCATGGATCAGCGGGACTGAACCGTCCGCCTTTTTAGAGACTGAGTCCATGGCTACGAACTCTAAAACCCTACGGGATGACGGCAGCTGCTTCTTTTGGATCGTCTTAGAAATGGCTATCTCTGCATAAATCCAGGGTGATGAAGTCTTGGCTTCATTGATCGTCTTGCCCGGGGTTATCGACGCAGGCGTATTTAAAAAAAACAAGCATTCACAGCGATCAATCATTTCCGTAATTGCCATAGCCAACATCATGTGCACGTGGCTCGTCGAGAGATTTCTCTTATCGTAGTCGTAGCTTGTCCTATTCTCCTGCATACAGTATTTATCGTCTATTTTTTTTAATAGCGCATCTGCGCTATTCCAGACAGTTGAATCAATGAATGAATTCAGGCCGAAATGCTGTTCAAGCCAACCTGCTAGGCGAAGGGCTTTGGCCTCATCGTTGTGAGAATGAGATATGAATACGTCAGCTTTGATGGCAGGGAACCAAGCCTTGCTAAGTGCTTTTGCGTCCAAACTTCCGTCGTCCGAAAGATATGCATCCAAAGTGCTCCTCACCGTGGAAATTTGCTTATCGCGGATCGCGCGTCCACGCGAATCACTCTCCGTGCCGAAGGTGTCCGAAAGACCTTCAATCTGAAAACCTCTGTGCATTGTTCCCCCCTGCGGAACTTGGTAGCGAATCGTCACACCACCTTGCTTTCTCCAAATATTAGCTGAACGGATGTCATTTCGTCATAGGAATTCTCCTACCCACCCGGAAGCTTAGCCATGTGGAGGGCGTTAGACTCATGGTCACAACACAGGACACAGGCCCGGTTTGCGTTTCGCTGAAGGAAGAAGGGGTTAGAGCGGATTCAATCCGCTCCCCCTCTCTCCGCCAGATAAATAAAAAAGGCTGCCCTTCGGGCGGCCTTTTTTATTTATCTGGCGCGGGACGCGAAGTGCGCTGCGCGCGCTTCGCCCCATGCGTTGCTGCGCAACGAATGGGCCCCTCCCTTTGCCTGCCTCTCCCCCGAAGGCAGTAGATCCACGCCATGCGTGGATGGCGCGCCACCCGGCAGCCCTTCCCCACCCGGCCCTACGCGCTATGGTCACGCCATGAAGACCCGCCGCTACCACCACAACGATCTGGCCGCCTGCCTGGCGATCTTTGACAGCAATCTGCCGACCTATTTCGCCCCGGAGGAACGCCCGGACTTCGAGTCGTTCCTGCGCGGGCTGGCGGAAGAGCACGCCTACCAGGTCATCGAACTCGACGGCAGCGTCGTCGCCTGCGGAGGGCTGTCTCCTCCCACGAACGGGACCGCCGGGTTCTGCTGGGGGATGGTGGAGAAATCCCGGCACGGACAAGGACTTGGCCGCCATCTTGCACGGGTGCGCCTGCAGCAGGCCGCCACCGACCCCCGCGTGGAGCGCATTGCGTTGAGCACCAGCCAGCACACCGAGGGCTTTTACGCCGGGCTGGGCTTCCGCGTCACCCAACGGGTAACGGACGGTCACGGCCCGGGAATTCACGCCGTGCACATGGAAGTACGCCTGCAGTAGATCCACGCCATGCGTGGATGGCATGCCACGCCCGCGCCCCAAAAACGCCCCTGTCCCAAAAGCTGAACGAAACCTGAAAAATCGCTATCGTAGGCGCCTTCACCCTACGCACGGCCTTTTGCCCCGATGAGCTCGATCGACCGCGTGCACGCCGCCCTGCCCGACGCCGATCCGTCGGCACACGGCACCTGCGAGAACTGCGACACCGCCCTGCAGGGCCACTACTGCCATCACTGCGGGCAGTCCGCGCACAACCCGCTCAAGCATGTCGGCCACGCCATCGAGGAAGTCTTCGAATCGTTCTGGCACCTGGACGGGCGCATCTTCCGCACGCTGCGCGACCTGTGGGTGCCCGGCCGCATTGCACTGAACTATCTCAAGGGCCGCCGGGTGGGCTACGTGCAGCCGCTGCGGCTGTTCGTCATCCTCACCCTGTTCACCTTCTTCATCGGCAAGATGTTCGTGCACGTCGACAACTTCAGCGTGGGCGCCAGCGGCAATTCGCTGTTCGGCAAGGCCACCACCGCCGAACAGGTCGAAGCCGTACGCGCGCAGCAGATGGCACTGATCGACCAGCAGGCCAGCACCACGAACACCGGCAACCCCGGTTTCGCCATTGCCCGGGCTGCCGTCAATGCCGCCGCCGCGCAGCGCAGGGCCGAGCTCGGCGCACCCACCGACACCCCCGCGTCGCCGACCGACGACAATCACGGCACGTTCTTCAACTACAGCATCAACGGCAAGCCCTGGGATGCGGACACCAATCCCATCGTGCTCGCCGGCCTGCCGCAGTTTGCCAACAACTGGCTCAACCGGCGCCTGCAGAACGGCAACGCAAACATCCAGCGCATGGGCGGCAAGACCGATCTGTACATGCAGGCGATCCTGACCGCACTGCCCGGCGCGCTGTTCTTCCTGATGCCGGTGTTCGCGCTGGTCCTGCGCATTGCCTACATCCCGCGATCGATGGGCTACCTGGAACATCTGGTGGTGGCGCTGTACAGCCACTGCTGGCTGATGATGGTGGTGCTGGCGACCTTCCTGGTCGCCAGCATCAGCAATGCACTCGCCTCGCCGCTGGTCGCCACGCTCGGCCTGTGGATCACCGCACTGCTGTGGCTGGCGGTGCCGGTCTACCTGCTGTGGATGCAGCAGCGTGTGTACGGCGGCAACAAGCTGCTGACCGTGCTGCGCTACACCCTCATCGGCGGCGTCTACTTCTTCCTGGTCAACGTGGTGGTGATGTACGCGGCGCTGGCAGGCATTTCCGCCTGATCGCGCAGCCTCAACTGCTGGAGAGCTTCATCAGCACCAGGCCACAGACGATCAGCACGGCCGCGCCGATGCGCATCGCACTGACCTGCTCGCCGAGGAACACGATGCCGACCACGAAGGCGCCCACGGCGCCGATGCCGGTCCAGATCGTGTAGGCGGTACCCAGCGGCAGCGTGCGCATGGCCACGGCCAGCAGCCAGAAGCTGGCGATCATGCCGAGGATGGTGACCACGGTGGGGGTGAGCCTGCTGAAGCCTTCGGACTGCTTCATGGACACGGCCCAGACGATTTCCAGCAGGCCGGCGAACAACAGATAGATCCAGGCCATGACGGCCCTCCTATTGGTAGGGCCAGGCCGTCCTGGTCATTGATTCCCGATGCGGGGGAGGTCGTTCCTCCTGCGGCCGCATTCTAGCAACGGGGGCACGTGCCGGCCGTGCTGCCTGTGTACGGGTTACAGCCGATTCATCGCATGAAGCTGGCGTCGAAGCCCACGCCTGCGCTAGAATGCGCGCCTGCCATCGGCCAGCCGATGCGCAGTCCGGCTGTGGTCTCCGGCGCGCGACGCGCTGCTTCCCCTGATCCGTGAACCGGCCGCCCTTGGGCGGCCAACGTCTCTATGGTGGCCCCGTCGGCCCCTCGCGACGCTAGGTCGAAAATCCCGCCAGGGCCGGAAGGCAGCAACGGTATCGATCGACGCGGGCGCCGAGGTCAGCCGGCGGGGCCACCGCCTTTTTGGGCCGTGCCCCGCTCTGGTAGCTGCCAACCTTGGTTGGCGCCCTTCGTCTCGCGCTCTGGTAGCTGCCAACCTTGGTTGGCGCCCTTCGCCGGGCATGGCCCGGCGCTACCGTGCTTCGGGCGTTCCTTGATGGAACACCACCCGCCATCCCTGCGCATGCCGGCGCCACAGCGAACTGCGCAGCACCCAGCGCTGCGGCTGGCCGTCGAGGTGGTAGCGGCTGCGGTAACGCACCTGGGCCAGGTCCTGCGTCAGCAGCGAGACTGCGTATTGCTCCGATTCGATCTGCACCTGCGCCCGTTCCAGCGGAATCTCGGCCAGCGCCGCCGTACGGCCGTAGCACTGGCCGGAGCTGCCGATCTCGCTGAAATCCTCATCCAGCAGTTCCGCCAGCCGCGCGCGATCGCCGCGCACCTGCGGGGTGTGCAGCGCGCGTTCCAGATGTTCCAGCTCGGCAGCCAGCGCTGCATCAGCAGGCTGGCCAGAGGTGTTCACGGCGGATCCTGCGCCAGCACGTGCGGCGCCGTCGGGGTCGCCAGCGGCACGCACTGCCCCGGCTGCGCCACGCGGTGCCCACGCGCGGCCAACGCCTGGCCATCGGCCGCGCTGGCGTAGTGGTAGAGCATCATCCGCGACTGCAGCTCAGCGCTGTACTCGCGCTCGAGATCGTCCACGCCGGTGTGCGAAGGATTGCCATGCAGTCCGCAGTCGTGGGCGATCAGTTCGTTGTCGTTGGCAAAGCGCGCCAGCATCTCCGGAATCGGCCGGGTATCGCCGCTCCAGGTCAACGCGCCCTGCAGGCGTAGGCCATAGGCGGTCTCCGGCCAGTGGTGGCGTGCCGGGAACACTTCCAGGCGCACGCCCTCATGCCAGAACGCATCGCCCACCACGACCAGCTGGAAGGCATCCCAGAAGTTGGCGCCACCTTCGGCCAGCACGTTGGGGTAATCGCCCACGCGCTTGTGCAGCAGCGGCACCACGGTGGCCGGCACGTACAGGCGCACCTTGCCGCGCCGGTGCGTGTTGAAGAAGGTATCCACGAACAGCCGCTCGAAGCCGGCCACGTGGTCCAGGTGCACGTGGGTGACGAACAGCGCCTGCGGCAGGTGCCCGTAGTGCGCCTTGAAGGCGGTCAGGCCCTCGCCACCGCAATCGATGGTCAGCCACGGGCGGCCATCACGCTCGATGACCGACATGGGGGAACCCAGCTCGACCGCCGACGCATTGCCGACGCCGAGAAAACGCAACGACCAGTCCATCAGGTGCCCCGGTTCCAGGCCATGTCATAGGCGCGACGCAGCCGCGCGTAGTCTTTCTGCACGTCTTCCACGCTGCGCTCGCCACGCAGCTTGACCAGCGAACGCAGCAGGCGCTTGAGGTTGCGCTCGCGCCAGGCCGTGGCCGGGATGCGGATGACCCCGCGGTCGAAGTCGATCAGCCAGCCGTGGCCATTGCCATCGAACAGGATGTTGTGGGCGTTGAGGTCGGCATGGTCCAGGCCGGCGCGATGGAAGCGCGCGATCAGCCGGCCCGCCTCTTCCCACGGCGCGCCACGGCCGGCCACCAGCGCGCGGTCGGCCAGCGAGCGCACGCCCTCGATGCGTTCCATCAGGATGGCCGCGCGGTAGCGCATGCCTTCACGCATGTAGAAGGCCGCTACTGGCCGGGGCACCGGCAGCTTCTGCGCGCGCAGGGCGCGCATCAGCCGGAATTCGGCAAAACTACGGGTACGGTCGGCGCCGCGCCAGATGTACTGGTCCCGGCTGAGCTTGGCTGCCAGGCCGCCGCGCAGGTAGTGGCGCAGCACCCCGGGACCAAAGGAGGCATCGACGAACCAGGCACTGCCCCGCCCGCCTTCACCCACCGGTCGGGCCTTGCTGCCCCAGTGCTGGGGCGAGAACAGGCCGACGTCGGCTTGCCGCAGCCGCTCGCGGTCGAACAGAATGGCCCCGATGCCGCGACCCTCGCGGCATGGCGTCAGCGCTTCATTGGCGTCAAATACGACCATTCCATTGAGTCTAACAACACATGGCATCAGCGTCCTCATCCTTGTGCCTCCTGCGCCTGTCTGCTCTGGGGGATGTCACCCACGTTGTTCCCCTGGTGCGCACCCTGCAGGCCGCGCGCCCGGACACGCCGATCCACTGGATCATCGACAAGGTTGGCCACAAGCTGCTGGATGGCCTGCCTGGCGTGGTGTTCCACCCATACGACAAGAAGACCGGCATGGCCGGGGTCAAGGAGCTGCGCACGCAGCTGCCGCCGGGCCGCTTCGAAGCGCTGCTGCAGATGCAGGTCGCCTTCCGCGCGAACCTGCTGTCGGCCTTCATTCCGGCCGAGCGCCGCATCGGCTACGACCGCAGCCGTTCCAAGGACCTGCACGGATTGTTCGTCAACGAACGTATTCCCGACCGCCCGGGCATCCACGTGCTCGATGCCATCGGCAGCTTCTGCGAACCGCTGGGCCTGCGCCAGACCGAAGTGAGCTGGGATCTGGCCATTCCGCCGTCGGCCTACGAATGGGCGGCAGCGCAGTGGGCCGATGATGGCCGCCCGGTGCTGATGATCTCGCCGTGCTCCAGCCACGTCATGCGCAACTGGTACGCCGACCGCTATGCCGCCGTGGCCAACCATGCCAGCGCGCGTGGCTGGCAGGTGGTGCTGTGCGGTGGCCGCAGCGAACTGGAGCGCAGCATGGCCGATGCCATCCTCACCCAGCTGACGACGCCGGCGCTGGACCTGGTGGGCAGGGATACGCTGAAGCAGCTGCCGGCCCTGCTGGCCCGCGCCAATCTGGTGATGACGCCTGATTCGGGCCCGATGCATATCGCCAACGCGATGGGCGCCAAGGTGCTGGGCCTGCATGCGGCCAGCAACCCGCACCGCAGCGGCCCCTATTCCGACCGGCGCTACTGCGTGGACCGTTACGACGATGCCGCGCGCAAGTACCTGGGCAAGACCGCCGCCGATCTCAAGTGGGGCACCAAGATCGAGTTCGACGATGTGATGGAACTGATCACCGTCGAGGACGGCATCGCCGCCTTCGAACGCTACGTGGCCGATCACCTCGGCTGAGCG
This sequence comes from Stenotrophomonas sp. S39, assembly GCF_016624665.1. NCBI lineage: Bacteria > Pseudomonadati > Pseudomonadota > Gammaproteobacteria > Lysobacterales > Lysobacteraceae > Stenotrophomonas > Stenotrophomonas sp. S39. The sequence goes on from NZ_JACVTT010000028.1 coordinate 43,368, forward strand.
ACCGGTGCGGGCCGCCCATGGCCCGCACCCTCCACGCAGGGCGTGGGATTACTTGTAGGACTTCTCTTCCACGTACGCCGAGCCCAGCGCCAGGTTGATCGCCTTCTTGATGCGCGCGCGCTCGTCATTGCGCAGGTAGACGCTGCGGGCCAGGTCGACGAACGCCTGGTCGAAGGCCTGGGCCTTCTCTTTCAGGCGGACCTCGTCCTCGATGTCCCACAGCTGCTCGTTGACCGCCTTCAGATCGGCACGCAGCTTGGCGATGTCCTTCACCGCCGCCGGGTGGCCCATCCAGGTGGTATCCAGCGCGGACAGCTCGCGGCGCACGTTGGCCAGCTTGCCTTCATCGCTGATGCGCTCGGACTTGATCTGCAGGATCGAGATCTTGTCGAGCAGCTCGCCAAAGGAAACAGGCACAAGGATTTCAGCGGTCATGGCAGCGCTCCAACAGGTGATGCGTACATGGTAACCCGCAGTGTGCGAACGGCATCCACGCAATGCACCCGTTCCAGCAAGACATCGGGTGGAACAAGCCCCTCTGTTGAGGGGCTGCCCCGACAGGGGCGGGGAGAGGCAGGCAAAGGGAGGGGCCCATGCGTTGCGCAGCAATGCATGGGGCGAAGCGCGCAAAGCGCGTTTCGCGTCCCGCGCCAGATTAAAAAAGAAGGGCTGCCTTTCGGCAGCCCTTCTTTTTTAATCTGGCGGAGAGGGGGGGATTCGAACCCCCGAGGCGCTATAAACGCCTGCCTGATTTCGAGTCAGGTACATTCAACCGCTCTGCCACCTCTCCAGGTGTTCCCCGGCGAACCGGGGACGCGCATCATACGAGGAAGCGCGGCAGACCACAAGCCATTGCGGCCCATCATGTGAAAATTTTCTGACTGAACGCCTTGCCGGATGTCCGCTTGGCCGTGATGATGCCGTTCTCCCCGGCATGACCCCGCCCAGCAACCACCATGATTGAATTCGGACACCTCACCCACCCTGGCCTGCGCCGCGAGCTCAACGAGGACACCTATTACGGTGACAGCGAGCTGGCCCTGTGGCTGGTGGCCGACGGCATGGGCGGGCACGCCTGCGGTGAGGTGGCCAGCGCCCTGGCACGCGAGACCATCGTCCGCGAGATCCGCCGCGGCGCGCCGCTGGCGCACGCCATCCGCACCGCCGACGAAGAGATCATCCGTGCGTCGCGTCGGCGCAACGACACCCTGCCGATGGGCACCACCGTGGTCGCCGCACGCGTGCAGGGCAACCGTTATGAAGTGGCCTGGGTGGGCGACAGCCGCGCCTACCTGTGGCGCGACGGCCAGCTGGCCCAGCTCAGCCAGGACCACAGCGTGGTGCAGGAACTGGTGGCGCAGGGCAACCTGACCGCCGAACAGGCGCGCGCCCACCCGCACCGCAACGTGGTCACCCAGGCCTTGGGCGTGACCGACCCGAACCATCTGAACGTGGCCACCACCAGCGGCGAACTGCGCCCGGGCATGCAGCTGCTGCTGTGCAGCGACGGCCTGACCGAAGACGTCGACGACCGCGACATCGCCCGCACCCTGGCCTACGACGATGCCAGCGCCCAGGAATGCGTGGACAGCCTGGTCGCCTCCGCATTGGACGGCGGCGGGTCGGACAACATCACCGTCATCCTGGTGCGCTGCCACTGATCCTGACGCTCGCACAGGGCGTCTGGAGGAGAGCCCCCTGAGTCAGGGGGCGGACGCGAAGCGGCGGGGGTGTGGGTGGTGATGAGACGGGGCCCACGATTTGCGGCGCAAATTGTGGGGCGTCAGCGCGAATGCGCTGGCGCGTCATCGGACAACATCACCGTCATCCTGGTGCGCTGCCATTAACCGGTAGATCCACGCCATGCGTGGATGACGCGTCGTGGATGCCGGTCCATGCCCGGCATCCCCCCGACCCCTTACGCGCTTGCGGCCTCTTCAACCTTCGGGCCATCCCACAACGCGTGGCCGGCCTTCTTGCGCAGGCGCTCCAGGCGCGCGGTGTGCGCCTCCAGCTCCGATGCCGTGGCCACCACGCGCGGGCGCGGCAGCAGCGCGCTGGTATCGAAGGCCAGCAGCGCGGCACCGTCGGCCCCGCTGTCGTCTTCCAGGCCGAAGCCGATCTCTTCCTGCCCCGAGGTCAGCGCGATGTAGACATCGCCCAGGATCTGCGCATCGAGCAGGCCGCCGTGCAGCGCACGGTGCGAGTTGTCCACGCCCAGGCGCCGGCACAGGGCGTCCAGCGAATTGCGCTGGCCGGGGAAGCGCTCGCGCGCCATCGCCAGGGTATCGATCACCGTGCAGCGGTCGGTGATCTTGCCGTACTGCGGCCCCAGCAGGGACAGCTCGTAATCCAGGAAGCCCAGGTCGAACGCCGCGTTGTGGATGATCAGCTCGGCGCCATCGATGAACGCAAGGAACTCATCGGCGATCTGCGCGAACTCGGGCTTGTCGGCCAGGAAATCCAGGCTCAGGCCGGTGACTTCCTGCGCACCCTGCTCGAAGTCGACGTCGGGCCGGATGTACTGGTGGTAGTTGTTGTTGGTCGGGCGGCGCTTGAACAGCTCCACGCAGCCGATTTCAACGATGCGGTTGCCTTTCTTCCATTCCAGGCCGGTGGTTTCGGTATCGAGGATGATCTGACGCATGGGCTCAGTTTACCGGGCTGCCGTCGCGGATCTGGATCGCGGCATTGCGCGCCAGGGTGTCGACCCGCTCATTGTCCGGGTCGCCGGAGTGGCCCTTCACCCAGCGCCAGTCGATCTGGTGCCGCAGCGTGGCCGCATGCAGGCGCTCCCACAGCTCGCGGTTCTTCACCGGGTCGCCGCCGGCCGTCTTCCAGTTCTTGCGGATCCAGCCCGGCATCCACTGGGTCAGGCCCTGCCGCACGTACTGCGAATCGGTGTAGAGCACGATGTCGCACGGCTCGGTCAGCGTCTCCAGCCCGGAAATGGCTGCCATCAGCTCCATCCGGTTGTTGGTGGTGTGCGCTTCGCCGCCGCTCAGTTCGCGCTCGTGGCCCTTGTAGCGCAGCAGAGCGGCCCAGCCACCGGGGCCGGGATTGCCGAGGCAGGAACCGTCGGTGTGGATTTCAATGGTTTTCAATACAACTCCAGATCAGGTAGCAACGGTGCCGTGCCAGCGCACCGGCAGCGGGGTCGGCCCGGGCAGGGCCAGCGTACGTTTTTCGGCATGGAACAGGCAGGCCGCGCGCAGCGGCGCCCAGCGCGCGCGACGGCGGCTGCCAGCCCCCTGCCACAGCGGCCCCAGGTAGCGGGTGTCATCGCATTCCAGCCCATGGCGGGCCAGCAGCAGGCGCAGCCGCTGCGGCGTGCGCACCACCAGCCCATGCTGGCGCCAGCGGGTGCGGTACGGGCTGAACGGGTTGAGGCTGCTCAGCCACAGCTGGCCACCGGGCATCAGCACGCGCGAGCATTCATCCAGCAGGTAATCGGCATCGGCGGCGGTCACGTGCTGCAGCACGATGGCGTTGACGCTCTCGTTGGCCAGCGGCAGCGGCAGCGCGCAGCGGGTATCACCGGCATAGCCGGCGCCGTCGCGGTACAGGCGCAGGCCGCGGCCGCCCAGCTGCGCATCCTCCAGCCAGGATGCCGTGGGGGCGATCCACAGCCAGGGCTGGGACGGCAGGGTGGCCAGCCGTGGCAGCAGCAGCTGGCGCTCGAGCACGCGCAGGGCCGCCGCCGGCTCGCTGTCGAACCACGGCACCAGGCTCGCTTGACGGTGGCTCTGCAGCAGGGGCATGGTCCAATTCTATGCGACTGACTGCCCTGCCCGCATTTGCGGATAACTACATCTGGATGCTGATCGCCGACGATGGCGCCGCCGTGGTCGTCGACCCCGGCGATGCCGCGCCCGTGCTGGCCCTGGCCGACCAAGGCCTGCGCGTGGACACCATCCTGCTGACCCACCACCACGACGACCACCTCGGCGGCGTACCCGCGCTGCAGGCGCGTTTTCCCAGCGCACGGGTCATCGCTCCGGTCGAGGAGCGGATCCCGACGGCCACCGAGCGGGTGGGCGAAGGTGAACGCGTTCAGGCACTAGGCCGGATGTTCCACGTACTATCCGTGCCCGGGCATACCCGCAGCCACATCGCGTTTCACACCGCTGAACATCTTTTCAGCGGAGATTCGTTGTTCAGCCTGGGCTGTGGACGCCTGTTCGAAGGTACGCCGTCCCAGCTGCTGGCGTCGATGCGCAAGCTGGGTACCTTGCCCGTGCAACTGCTGCTTTGTTGCGCCCATGAGTACACCGTGTCAAATGCCGTCTTCGCGCGGCATGTCGACCCCGCCAACGCTGCCCTGTGGCAGCGCCAAGAGGAGGCTTTGGCCATGCGCCGCGATGACCGTTCCACCCTGCCGGTAACCCTGGCCAACGAACTGGACTGCAATCCGTTCCTGCGTGTGCACACCGCGCCGATCCGCGCGGCGGTGTCGGCGCACCTGGGGCGCGATGTCGTTGACGACGTCGATGTCATGGCCGGTCTCCGGCACTGGAAAGACGGCTTCCGCGCATGATGCGCCGAAGTCTGCCGCTGGCCCTGGGCCTTGTCCTGGGGCTGGCCGGAAACGCGGGCGCGCAGTCGCTGGGTGCCGGCATCAGCCAGAACCTGACCGCCGCGTCGGCCGTGCCGATGGACCCGGCCCTGCTGCCGGCCGCGTCGGTCCGCAACGGCCAGGAGATCTTCGCCAGCTTCCGCGAGGGCCTGGCCGAACCGACCTGTGACGCTGACGCAACCAGCCCGCGCTGGCAGAAGCAGTTTGCCCACGCCCCCTCACGCCTGGCCAACCAGGATGACGATGCGCTGGTGCTGTTCGGCTATGTGGTCGAAGAACTGCGCAAGGCCAGCCTGCCCACCGAATTCGCGCTCATCCCGTTCGTGGAGAGCGGCTACCGCCCCAACGCCCGCAACGGCAGCGGCCCGACCGGCCTGTGGCAGTTCATCGCCACCACCGCGCGCAACCACCGCGTGCCGATGGCCAACGGCTACGACGGCCGCCTCTCGGCGGTCGATTCCACCCAGGCCGCGGTGCGCTACCTGAAGACCCTGCACGGCATGTTCGGCGGCGATTGGCGCCTGGCGACCATGGCCTACAACGCCGGCGAGTACCGCGTGCTGCAGTCGATGCGCAAGGCGGGGATGAACGCCCAGAACGCCAAGCCGGCCGCCCTGCCCGGCCTGTCGCCGGTCACCCATGCCTACGTCGAAAAGCTGCATGCCCTGGCCTGTGTGCTGGAGGATGCCGAAGACGAACCCGGCGTGATGGCCTCGCTGGACCGTACCGTGCCCGTACTGAAGGGCCACACCCTGCCAGCGGGCACCAGCGTGCAGCAGTGGGCCGCGCAGCGTGCGCTGGACCCGAACCGCATTGCCCGCCTGAACCCGGCCCTGGCCGGCAGCAGCCGCCCGTCAGGCACCACCCGCGTGCTGGCCCCGGTGGCCGCGGCCTCCGCGCCGGTGTCCGATATTGCCTCGGTGGCCACCGCCGCGGGCGCGGCCACCGCCACTGCAAGCCTGCAGCCGGCCCCGCAGGTCGCCAAGGTCGTGGCCAGCGCCGCTGACCGCCCGCGCAACCGCCGCCACACCGTGCGCAATGGCGAATCGGCGTGGACCATCGCCCGCCGCTACGGCATGCCGGTCAAGGCACTGCTGTCATTGAACGGCCTGAGCGGCAGCGCCGTACTGAAGCCTGGCGCCGTGCTGCGCATCGAAGACTGATCGCGGCGCTCCGCTGTCTGTAGAGGTCGAGCCTGCTCGACCGCTCTTCCGCTCTCCGTAGAGTCGAGCTTGCTCGGCTGCTCTTCCGCTCTCCGTAGAGTGGGGGGGGGGGGGGGGGGGGGGGGGGGGGGGGGGGGGGGGGGGG
>NZ_JACVTT010000029.1:0-49071 GCF_016624665.1 Stenotrophomonas sp. S39
CCGCCACCCCCTCTCCCACTCTATCCCCCACGGAACGAACCAACCCGACGAAGAAGACATTCAAACACCGGGGGGAGCGGACACTAGGAGAGGCCGCGCCCCCGAAGCGTGATGACCCTATCCAGCCAATCAAATCCTGCCCACCGCAACGGATCACTACGCTCCATATCACCTATCCGACTTGCGTCATCCCCCGCAGGAACAAGAACACGTCGTTGACAACCGATCATGGCCAAAGTGCGGAGCATTTGGGCTCTGCTTCGATCCCGGTCGGCGCCAACCGCCAGGCGCTCGGCCACGGCTTCATCGTAGCGACGCTGGAGGAAGCGTTTGAGCTTCGGTATGCAGGAAGCACCGTCCAAGCAGGGCCTAGATGTGAAATCAGAGGCATCGATAGAGGCATAGACCCATCGCCCATCGATCTCCAACGGCTTCAAACGGCATCCACCCGTAGCGCCCCAGTTTCCAGACACGTCTCTGAGGCTCCAAAGCGCCTGCCTGGCCTCACTTAGATCTATCAGGCCCTGCCTATGGCTATTAAGGACTTCTGCGCATGCACGAATGCAGAAGTTCAGCTCGGATCTGGACAGCAGGAACAGTGCAGCGTTCCCACCCACCTCGCTCTGCATGAGCTCACATTGCCAAGCGCCCTCGGAATTCCTTTGCATCATCGAGAGCACGTCCTCGCAAAGCATTCTCCAGATCCAAAAGCCCGCACCTACTGGACAGCAGTGAACCAGCTCAGCAATTGAGTCGGCCTGCAAGAAAAGCAGAGACTCACCAAACATAAGCCACGGCAAGTCTATGCATACATGCTTTGATGCATCCTCAAGATGAGCTAGCGCAACCCTCCGAAAGGCAGTGGCGACAACGCCAATGAGCGGCAGGCAAGTGTCGGCCCCGCAACCTTGGCTGCGTTCTGTTCCGCTTGAACCTTGCAGATCCCAGTTTGTGCCCGCCAGGTCCTGGTCCGTCACCCTCTTCAAGGATCCGTCGCAGACCCCAATGCTCTTCAGTCGGATATCAAACCGCGGATCGACATCACGGCGCATGCAGTCCGGCACAGGAAGGTGCTGAAGACTGATCGCACAGGCGTCAGCAAAATGCGATGCCTGCCATGCGCCCGAAATCTGCACTTTCGAAGCCTGTGCAGCAACGAGTGAAAGCCAACCAGACATCTGTTCAACAATGCCTGGCAAGCGACGGAACTCTTCACGCCTCGCCACGGGAACGCAGCCGGAGGAACCAATTAGAGAGTGTCCGCATACACATGTGAAAGATGCTTGAGACGACCGATATGCGACTTGGCTCGACGTACCGCAGCGAACGCAGGCAGATAGGAGTGGCACGAGGTGCACCGGGCACTTAACAAGAGCGGTGTGCTGATGGATCCAAAGGTGCACACCAAGCGAAATACACTGCGTGCAGAACCGAAGAACAGGTGAGTGCCACAAGTCGGGCACCCCATCCTTCTGATCAACCTCTGCCTTCACCATGGAGTCAAGTAGTGTCCCTTGGCTGGTCACAGGGAGACAGGAAACATCATGCAGACTTCTGGCCCAGTAATCAGGCAGTCCGAACATCACCATGCGAGGGCGGCGACCACCCTGCTGCCCGCCGCCCCCCACGTAGCTAGCGAGCAGAGAGCTCGGCGCTAAGTGCCTCCACCATGCTGCCTTACTAAAAAGCGAGTAAGCACTCTCTCCGAGCACCTCACTGTCGATGCGCCAGGGCGCGTAGACCTTCACTCTCGCACTCCTATCTCCGCGTGAATGCTCTGGTGGGATCGCTACTTTGCACAAGCTACTTATGCCGACTTGAGCAACGATCGCCACCGATTGCCGCTTACCTACGCATTACGGTACGCGGCGAGGAAAGTGGCTGAGATGAGCTGAGGTTCAACCCCCATCCCCTCCATATCCTTGTCCTTGAGCGCAACGCACAGCATGGCGAGAAATGACCCAATCGTCGCCATTGGAAGACCATTCTCCAGATGACTTCCAGGCAATTTTCCAATTGCACTCCACACGTCATCTTTAAGCTGCTCGAATCGAAATCCTGCGCGATAGGCGCGCGGAAAGAGGAACTCCGTGTAGACCAGCGCCCTGCCCTCAACTGTCCATCTGCAGCTGTCAATAGAGCTCATGATTACGCCAATATCATCGATACTCTTCACGCCGCGAAACTGAAACAAGCGACTCATGAACCTCGCGGATAGATCAGACCTTCCTTTCGTCGCCAGTTCCACTTTCGTTTCCGACAGCTCCTTCTGCCCAAACAGAACCGTGGTCACATCAACGTCAGCTCGCACAAGGTGGTTGATGACCCTCTTGATCCAGCGGAAATGTTGATGCTTCATTTCCTGAGCCTCGTCTATTAAGAGAAAAATGTGCCGCTCATTCCCGGAGAGCGATAAAAGTGAGCGATGAACTTGCTCTCGCTTTCCAGCAATGGACTTGGCAATGCCATCCCCACCGCTGAGAGCAATCATAATCGTCTCAAGCATGCGCCCCTCGGATGGCGCGAGGTCGTCATCCCCGAACTCCAGAGTCAGCACCCCCGACCCGGGAAATTTTCCTGCCAATTCAGCCTCAAGCGCTTTAATGCAAGACGACTTACCAAACAGGGGGAGCGCGACGAAAGCAATCGATGCGCGAGACCTCGTCGCAGCAAGCATCACCCTAGCGATCGCATCTTTCATGGTCCGCGTTTGAAGGACCGCGCTTGCCTTGATTAAGGGATGGTGACTCCAGTAGCGCCCCCTCAATATTTCAATCTCCTCAATCTCCATCATTCTCGAACCCCAGAACAGATGTGAATTTGTAATCGAGGTACTCATCGGGCGCCATGCGCTCGACATCATCTGACTCAACCAGTTCGTCCTCTCTGGGGCGTGATGCCTTAAGGTCGCCTTCGAGCCCCAACTCCCCTGAGAAGGCACTCTTCCTGGGCGCAGTCCCCGCCAACTCTGAAGTCGCGGCAAAAGTGGACAGCAGGCGTTTGCCGGGCTTCGACGCTTTCGTTGCCGTCTCGCAAGCAATCAGTACAACTTCGTTGAACTTAGCAACTGCAGATTCACCATATTCAACGCGGAGCTGCCCACTAGCTATGAGAGAGTTGATGTGCGAACGCGCGTCGAGCGAGTGTTCGTGTTTGGCCCATCCCCCCATCACTTTGCAGGTGTCGATGAAGCGCCCGGAGTAATAGTCGAAGACTTCGATGGACCTGATGTCCTTGCGAACGACGTGGAGGCGAACGCGCTTGCCAATGAGGTCGAAGTTCTTAGACAGCTCAAAACCCGTATAGGACTCTTTCTTGAATGTGAAATATGGACGCCGCCCCGTCTTCTTGTTACCTCGCACTGAAACGGAGTAGACGGACTCATTCAAGCCGGCCAGGTGCGCAGGAAGCGGCGGCAGCACCGGAAACATGAACCCCATCCCATCCTGATCGTCGCAACCCGCCTCCAGCCTCCCCATCGGCGAATCGCCATAGTTGGATTTGCCTTGATGGGTGTTGTACTCACTAATCACATCGTCAACGAACCGCAGCAGTCCTTCTAGTGGAATGCGAGCTTGACCAGCAGCCTTTTCAGGAGATTGGCGCTGTGGATCGACCGGACTGACGCCGGTTGTAAGCGGAATCCTTCGGAAACCACGCTTTTCAAGCTGCCCGAACACGTTCTCCACCAGAGACCTGCGCTCGAAGCGCGCCTTTGGCCCGAAGTTCACGTCGCAACCAACAATTTTCTTGGCTCTTTCGATTACATCGTGGGAAAGGTGAGCAAGCGCATTGTCCAGGAGGAGTGCATCAAACCCGCACCACTCAAAGGTCTCTGATAGCTCGCGCGGCAGCTTGGCGACTGATGAACGAGAAAGGCCGTCCACGTCACAAGAGGGCGCACCGCCACCCACTGCCGCGTTCAGCGCGTCCAGCACATCTCCGGAGTTGGCCTCGCGCCGCAGGACAACGGCGTACCCGAGCACAACCTTGAAGAACCTCTCAACGACGAGGACGATCGTGATCCGCTCCATGGGCAACCATCGGAGTCCCTCTGGCGATGGGACACCGATCGCGCCAATGAATCCACACTTATGTTCGTCAAGTTCAACAATGTCAAAAGGTCTAGTACATGCAAGCCGACCCTGGTGTCCTGTTGACGTATTGGCCCTAGCCCTTGCTTTCGATCCGTACTGCGTTGAGACGATCTGATCGTAATTCTCGTTTATGAACTTATTGCAGTACCTGCGGATCGACTCCCTGCCTTGGTACTTCGTCGTGAACGGCCACGAGGAACCAGGTATGCCGGCGTCCTTGCAGAGCTCAAGAAACTTCCCGTGAACGCTGGCAGCGCAGATCGCTGCCTCATACCCCACCTTCCTCATTGCACAGCCAATGAGGAAATCATCGAGCCCGGCTCGGACAGCTGGGTAGCGACTCAGCACACTACCCAGCGCGCCCGTTAGCCCGCCCTGTGCCATCCTTCCCGATCTGACCAAGGGCGCGTGCCGCTCGGGCGTGCTCAGTCGGCGGTGTGGCAGCAGACCTTGCCACCCAACTGCTCGCCCGAATGAATCCAGTCCGGTACAACGGCGAAATGCCCTAAGGACAGTTGCCCTATAGACGCCGAATTGCTCCAGGGAGGGGTCATGTGGCTCGCCATCGATGTAGGCTTTGACAGCCTTCGTCAGTAGATTGACCCTCGCACTTGCGAGCTCATCCAGGCCATCCAGCGAGATGTCGGCCCAGCTTTCATACGAGACGCGCTCTACCGGCGTGTTAGCCCTTGTCCAGCGGAATGTGTCGCTCATGACCCCTCTTCCAGATGAAGCTTGGTCGCCATTGACCAAGGGGCCACATCCAAGTCGGAACAGATCTCTCGCCTGCGCAGCAGCGCAGCGACCGTGCCTCGAAGAACTGCCGGATTGACATCAACCAATCGGAAAGCAAGCTCTCTCATGGAAACCGCCCTGGCGCTTCCCAACTCCAACAGAATCCTGCGCTCCACAACTGGGCTGACACCAACAAGCAGCCGACGAATGCACGCAACTATCCGCGGCCAGTTCTCCACGCGCTGCGCGTTCGCATCAATCGTGTAGCCACTAATGTGCACCAGCCCTGAGCCTGCCCCGATGTGCTGGGTTGCGGGAGAGCACCCCTTGGGGTCGAGATAGAGCTCAAACTTCTTGCCTTCATAGCTAACCGCGCTGGCAAAGTGTCGAGGCTCACCCTGCACAGATGGTGCCGAGCTTGCGGGCGAGCCAGACCACCATGGCTCGGCATAGTCGATGCGCACGAAGGAGTGCTCGCCTTCGATCAGATAGAAGGCCTGTCTCTGGAAGTCACTACTGAGCGCCAAATCTCGACTTGCGAACGGCGGCCTGATTAGCCAGATGTTCGCACCGGCTTCTCCCCGTGCCTGAATAGCGGACGAAACACGATCACGCTGAGCTTGTCGCGGTGACTTCTGCTGAACCCTAGGCATCGCCCCTCCTGTCGAGGTTCAGGAGGACTTCCCGCGCGGCGCCAGGCATATGGACGAAACACGCCATTGACACCCCGCAGCGGGGCGTCTAGCCTCTGCATCGCAACACACGGGCAGACCCCCGTTCCAACAGCCAGTCCTTGCCGGGACTGGCTGTTTTTCGTTGCAAATGAAACAAATTTTTGACTGCTTGCTTGAAGCGTAATCACTGGGCCAGAATCTGTCTCGATCGGATATTTTTTTTATCCGTCCTGGACCGATACCTATGGGCAGAAGACTGCTAGGAGCCGGTGAGCGGGTCGGGCCACGTATCTGGGCCCGATATCTGAAGGCGCGCTTTGCCTGCCCTGGGCTTGCGCAACTGAATGCGCAGCTCGCACTGCCCATTGTCCCGTTCGAGACATTTCACTTCGGGCATGAGCCCCCGCCCCTACCCCTACGCCTAGCCCCAAAGTTCTTTGAGAGCGCCTACGAGTTGGGCAGGTCGCCTGATGGCACGTACTGGCCTGAGCTCCACTCGCCCGACGGCCTTGTGAAGTTCAACCTGTTTGAACGCGTCGCATCGCGGGCCCCGGAGTCATCCAAGTGGCTTCTCAATGACATTTCCCCCTATTTGGGAGACGTATGCCCCCAGATCGAGGTAAGCCGGAAGGTGGTGAATGACGGGCTAAGCGAAATCGGGGCGTTCGCACTCTCTGTACCAGCGGTAGCGGCCCTTTTCCTTTTGGATCAGAGCGGCCTAGGCGATGCCGCAGCCGCTACAGTCTTTTCACTACTCACCCCATTGCCCCAGTGCCTAGCACTGACATTAGGGCTCTATCACATCGCTGTCTGGCACTCGGCACATCACGGCTATACGCCGGCAGTTGGCGACCTAAGCGATGCTTGCGCGGACGCGGCGTGCTCGTTCAGAAATGGCCTGATCTCACTCGGCCTGGATGACGCCGAGGAGCTGGGAGGACAGCTGATTTCCGAGCTAAGAAGGGGCTGCTATCTGATATCGAGCGAAGGAGTTCGATCAATGCGCAGCCCGGGGCTGCCCCCGCCGATTGAGATAGGGATCCGCTTGGTGTTAGTTGAAGACACGACCCGCACTAGGCAGGCAGCCAAGCACTTGGATGCGCTCGGCCAGATCGTTCTCGAAAGGGCCTACCCCTACCAAGTCCAAGACGCCTTCTATTCTTCTGGCCTGACAACCACGGAAGCTATCGACGCGATATTTGTCGGCTGCGGCGACGTGGTCGGAAGAACGACCTCCATGTGGGATGACGAACTGAACCGTCTATCTTCGGCACTAGCTAGCCGAACGCCGGAGAGCAACCCTCGGCTTGACGTGGCGAAATCAGGGCAAGTCAATCAACCAGTGTTCGCGCGGCCATGACTCTCGGTGGGACTAGTCGCCAGAGCTTCAGCCCGCCAACCCATGGAGCACCCCAAGGCCGACTGGAGTCGCCGCTGAAAACCCACCCAGAAAAGTAACAACTTTAGTTGGAGTGCAATTTATGTATCAAATATAGTTGGAGGATTGCGCAGTCCAAAGTGCTACTTCTTTCCTGCGCCCGGTCGTAACCTATTGTTTTCAAACATCCCGCCAAGTAACACTTTTAGTTGGGTCGGCTCTTGATGTCGAACCACATCATCCCTTCGATGAGGCCCTGTGGTCGGTACATCAGCGGACCGCGAACACCGACGCGCTTTCCGTCCCAACGTCGCGGCTGCTTCAACACGTCCCCAGGCAACGCCAGATCAAAGCAACGTCCGTCATCCAGCCGGATGGATCCCAGCGTTCGGCCACCTGGGATGATCTCCATGACGCCGGCTGCCTCGATCTGATCTTCAGCCGACGCCTTCTGGGCGTGCCCGGGCACAGCCCAGCCATTCGCAAGCACCAGCACACACGCCGCCACGAACCAACGGATTGGAACAGACATGCTGCCTCCTCGTGAGCCTTCCAGTCGCTCGACCGTGATGCGTCACGTTAATAGCCGAAAATCTCTTGAAATCTGAGCGCCCAACCAGGGCCTTGGCCCTCAGAATTCAACGCCCACGCCGCATCGCCAACGCCAGCGCGCTTGGCGATGATCGCAAAATCCGTACAGGTCCGTTTGCCACTGTGCCAGGCATCGCCCAGCACGCTGCCGGCCCGGGAATCGCAGCCGATGCGTATTTGCTTGAATGGCCAGGTGGCAAAACACACGCCCTGCGCCATCAGGATCGCCGCGCACCACGTGGATGCGCGACGGTGCCGAAGCACTATCCGGCGCGGCAGGCGGGCTGCCGCGCCAGAGGACCAACTCAGGCGGCGTCGCGCTCGGCCTGGCGGCGGGTCAGATCGTTGAAGCGACCCAGCGACATCAGGTGCTGGTGGATCAGCGCCAGCCAGCCGCTGCGGTGCCACTCAACCACCGTGGCTTCCGGCAGTGCGACGAACTTCTCCACGTCCACCACGAAGAAGCCGTTGAGGTTGAACTCACGGCCGTCGGGCAGGCGGATGGTGGCGTTGCGCTCGACCAGCAGGTCGGCATCCAGCAGTGCCTTGGAGAAGCTCTGGGTCTGCGCGTGCTCGCGGGTGTACTGGCCGCAGAAATCCAGGGCCTGCTGGACGATGTCGGCAGCCTTGCCGTCCACGAACAGCGGCTGGCCTTCATCGCCACCACGCGCAATGCGCGGGCTGTCTTCGTCGATGCCCAGCAGGAAGTCATTGCCCTCGCCCGTATCGATGAAGATGAAGGGGTGGCGGCGCAGGTAGGCCGGGATGTAGGTGTCGTCCGCCCACAGGCCATCGGTGATGAACAGGTTGTCGGTGGTCACGCCCACGGCTGCCATCGGCACGGCGGTCGGGCCAGCGAACAGAATCGGGAAATGGTGCAGTGCCAGCGAGAATTCGCCGAGCACCAGCGGGATCGAGTTGCTGCTGGCAGCGAACTCCAGCTTGCCCGGCAGGATGCGCACGTCAGCGTGCCGGTCGGCCTGCAGCGGCACCGGACGGGTGTAGAACAGGGGTGCGCCGCTCGGTGCAGCTTCGGTGGTGGTGTCGCTGGTGGTGGTCATCGTCAAAGCCATGTCGAACATGCACGCCTGCCATCCCGGGCGCGCCAGCGGGAACAACCTGAACCCCGCATTATCAACAAGCCGGGTGACAAGAGCCACCCCGACGAAGATTTATTTCAGCTGCAGCGGATAGCGCTGCCACAGCACATGGACCAGGAAGCCGGCCAGCTCGGTGTCGCGGGCGCTGACCGCCGCGCGGATCTTGTCCAGCAGCACCATGTCGCTGCACGAGCGGACATCGGCGTGGTTGGCCTGCCCTGCCCTGCGCGCACGGTAGCGCGCAGCGCGCTGCGCATCGCTCATCGCGTACCCGAACTTGGGCGGCCGGCCGCGCTTGCGCGGCAAGGTCAGCTCCAGGGTTCCGGGGTCATTGTCATCACGCATGGCGGGTGCGGTCGGCGGCAAATCAACTGGGGGTGCGCAATTTATCGTGAGGCATCACTTTAATCCAGCTTTTTCTGCAGTTTTGTTGCAGTGCGGCGCGAGCCGACGCGCGTAATGACGGACACATCCGATCCACGCATGGCGTGGATCTACCATCCCATTGTAGATCCATGCCATGCATGGATACGCATCGCACCTGCAGATACCAGTAGATCCACGCCGTGCGTGGATGCGCACGACACCTGCAGACAAAAAAAGGGAGCCCGCGAACGGGCTCCCTGCTCCACTCATCATGCAGCGCGCACGGGCTCGTAGCCGTGCAGGTGTGCTTCGCTGCTGGCGCGGCCCTGGCTGAGCGAGCGCAGCGAGGTGGTGTAACCCACCAGGTTGGCCAACGGTGCGAAACCACTGACTTCGGCGCGACCGTCCTGGTCGTCGATGCGTGCGATGCGGCCCTGGCGACGGTTGAGGTCGCCCACCACATCACCCACCGAGGCCAACGGCGAATGCACCGTCACTGCCATCACCGGTTCCAGCAGCTGCGTACCGCCCGCCGCCAGCGCCGCCTTGATCGCCTCGCCACCGGCGCGATGGAAGGCCATTTCCGAGGAATCCTTGGCGTGGGTTTCCCCATCCACCAGGCTTATCTCGATGCCCACCACCGGATGTCCCTGCGGCCCGGTCGTCAGCGCCGCACGCACACCCTTTTCCACCGCAGCGATGAAGCTGCGCGGCACCACGCCGCCGACGATGCGGTCGTTGAACACGACCTGGTCGTCCTCGCGCGGCACCACGTCCAGCACCACACGCGCAAACTGGCCCTGGCCGCCGTTCTGCTTGGACACCCGGCCAACCGCACCGGGCACCGCGCGCAACGGCGTTTCCTGGTAGGCCACGCGCGGCGCGCCAACGCCGACGTCGACCTTCCACTCGCTGCGCAGGCGCTCGACCATCACTTCCAGGTGCAGCTCGCCCATGCCCCAGACCAGGGTTTCACCACTGTCGCGCTCGGTTTCCACCTTGAACGACGGGTCTTCCTGGGCCAGGCTGGCCAGGCCCTGCGCCATGCGGATCAGGTCGGCCGCGCGTGCCGGCTCCAGCCGCCAGGCCAGCACCGGCGCCTGCGACTGGATGCTTTCCAGGCGCAACGGCTGCCCTCGCCCGCTCAGCGTTTCACCGCTGACGGCATCCTTCCAGCCCAGCACCGCAACGATGTCACCGGCCACGGCCTGCTCGATGTCGTGGGTCTGGTCGGCCTGCACGCGTACCAGGCGGCTGACGCGGCGCCCTTGCGGGTGCTGCGAGCTGGCAATGGCGTCACCTACCTTCAAGGTGCCCGAGTACAACCGCACGAAGCTCAGCGCACCGTGCTGCTGGTGGGTGATCTTGAACAGCAGGTCCGCCAGCGGACCTTCCGGATCCGGCGGCAGCGACACCTCGCCCTGTTCCGCTTCGGCAGTGACGGCCGGGCGGTCCAGCGGCGACGGCAGGTAATCGACCACTGCGTCCAGCAGCGTTTCGATGCCCTTGTCCTTGAACGCTGCGCCCGCCAGCACCGGCACGCCGGCGCCCGCCAACGTGGCCCGGCGGATGGCCGCGCGCAGCATCGCCGCATCGATCACGCCGCCTTCCAGCCACGCCGTGGCCAGCACGTCGTCATGGTCGGCCACCGCCTCGATGAGCGCCTGCCGCTGTGCCTGCCATTGCCCGCGCTCGTCCTCACCCCAGGGGGTGATGGACGCCGCAGCGCCGTCCTGCCAACGCAGCACGCGTTCGTCGACCAGGTCGACCCAGCCATGGAAGTCGCTTTCGCTGCCCAGCGGCACGCCCAGCGCCCACGGACGCGCCTGCAGCTTGTCCTGCAGCTGCTCCAGCACGCGCTCGAACGACGCGCCGACGCGGTCCATCTTGTTGACGAAGGCGATGAGCGGCACGCGATGCCGGCGGGCTTGGCGCCACACCGTTTCCGACTGCGGCTGCACGCCATCCACGGCCGAGAACACGGCCACCGCACCGTCGAGCACGCGCAGCGAACGCTCGACTTCAATGGCGAAGTCGATGTGGCCAGGGGTGTCGATCAGGGTCAGCCGATGCGGCGGCAGGTCGCGCGGCGCCCACTGCGCCTGCACGGCCGCAGCGCCGATGGTGATGCCACGTTCGCGCTCGATCGCCGAGAAATCGGTGGTCGCGTTGCCGTCATGTACTTCGCCGACGCGATGGATCTCGCCGCTTTTCCACAACAGGCGTTCGGTCAGCGTGGTTTTGCCAGCGTCGATGTGGGCAATGATGCCGAGGTTGCGACGGCGGGAAAGGACTTGGGTGTTCATGAGAAAGGTTCCTGCAAAGCCAACTTCAGGGGCCGCGCACCCCGGTTGGCGACAGGGCGCGCGGCTAGCGTTCGGTCTCGGCGATCTGGTGCATGGCACGTTCTCCTTGGTGTATCTGGTGAAAACAATGGGATGGGTAGAGTCGACCGTTGGTCGACTGCCAGGGCAGAAATCAATCGACCAACGGTCGACACTACCGAGGCCGCAACGCCCCAAACGAAAAGAGCGCCCCGAAGGGCGCTCTGTGGATGGTCCATCGATGGTCGTATCAACGGCCCCGTGGCACTCCAGGCAGACACGCCCGTTCCGCGCTAGCGCGGGTCAGGGTGAAAAACTTCAGGAGCGGCATCCGGTTCATGGGGCGCATTCTAGACCTGTCATTCTGGCGCGCAAGTGAATATTGCGCGTACAGATGGAACGATGAAGCTTGCCGAGGCTGTTACTCGCAGCCGTTGATCCGCCGCGCCTCGCCCACCGTCGCGGCATGGTCGCCGGTCACCGACACCCAATCCTTCAGCGAGTAATCGGCATCCACCTCGCCACGCCTGGGCGTGTCGTGGATCGTGATTTCCGTCCAGCTGCCCACCGCACCCAGCTCGGCCAGGCGCGCCGCCTGGTCCTCATCGGTGCTGAAGGTGTCGCCCGGCTTGGACGGCTTGGCGTTGTTCACCGTTGCGGTCTTCAGCGCCCGCACGCGCAGTGCGCCATTGGGCATGCGCTGGCTGATCACATCGTAGCGTTCAATGCCGTAGGCCCAGCTGCGCTCGGCCTGGCGGCGCACTTCGCGGCCATCATCGGCCACTTCAATCGAGCCATCCACCAGCCCGCCAACCGCGGCAATGCCGCCGTAGCCGGCCATCATGGCCTGGTAGCCGACCATCTGCCGCTTCTCCAGCGGCAGCTCGCTGGCTGCAGGCTTCATGCCCGGCAGCTTGAGGTACGCCGACTTCTTGCAGAGCAGCAGCACGCGCTGGTCCGCCCAGGCCATCATCATCGCGCCACCCGCGTAGTAGTGCGTGGTGAACAGGTCAGGGGCGGCACCCGGGCCTTGTGCATGACGCGTTTCGATTGACGTGGCCTGGTCGGCCGCCTTTTCGATCGACACCGTGCGGGTGGTTGCAGCGTGGGCGGAACACGCCGCTGCAACCATGGAAACCAGCAGTGCGGTGCGCGGGAAGTGATGCTTCATGGGGGTCATTCCGTTGAAAAAACGAACCGCCAATGATACGTCGCCGCGCAGCGCGACGCTTTACTGCATCAGGTCACCACCACCAGCGGCACCCCACGCCGAGGATGTTCAAGCACCACGACATCCTGCTGGTACACGCGCTGCAGGTTTGCTTCCGTCAGCACCTGCAGCGGCGTGCCATCGGCCGCCACCCTGCCCTGCTCCAGCAGCACGATGCGATCGGCATAGCCAGCCGCAAGATTGAGGTCGTGCAGCACGACGATCACGCACGCGCCCGCTTCGGCGCACGCGCGCACGCTGCGCAACGTGCGCTCCTGGTGGCGCAGATCGAGCGCGGCCGTCGGCTCATCCAGCAGCAGCAACGGCGTGTCCTGCGCCAGCACGCGCGCGAACGTGGTGCGCGCCGATTCGCCACCGGACAGCTGCTGCACCTCGCGCAGGCGCAATGCCTGCAACTCGGCGGCGTCGATGGCCGCCTCCACCCGCGCATCGTCCGCTGCGGGATCCGGCGGATGCGGCAGGCGCCCCATTGCCACCACTTCTTCAACACTGAAGGCGAAGCGCACGCCGTGTTCCTGCGGCATCACCGCACGCTCGCGCGCCAAAGGACCGGCCTTGTAGCTGCGCAAGGGTGCGCCGTGCAGCTGCACCTCGCCCACGTCCGGGCGCAGGTCGCCCGCGGCCACGGCCAGCAGGGTCGACTTGCCGGCGCCATTGGGGCCAACCAGCGCCGTCACCGTACCCGGCGCGAACGCCAGGGTGATGCCACGCAGGATCTCGCGCTGCTGGCGGCGCACCACCACATCGCGCAACTGCAGGAAATCGCTCATGGCGTGTCCTTGCGGCGCTGCTGCAGCACCAGCCACAGGAAGAACGGTGCGCCCAGCGCGGCCGAGAACAGGCCCAGCGGAATCTCCGCCGGCGGATCCAGCGTGCGCGCGGCGGTATCGGCGATGACGATCAGCAAGGCGCCCAACACGCCCGACACCGGCAGCAGCCAGCGATGGCCGGGGCCGACCAGCAGGCGTGCCACGTGTGGCACCACCAGGCCCACGAAGCTGATCGAGCCGGCGAAGGCCACCGCCGCACCCACCAGCAGCGCGCTGAACGCCACCAGCCTGCGTCGCGTGGCCGCAACATCCAGGCCCAGATGCTGGGCCTGGCGCTCACCCAGCGCCAGCATGTCCAGCGGCGTCGCCAGCCGCAGCAGCGCGAACACGCCAATGGCGAACAGCGGCAACACCGCCGCCACATCCGACCAGTTGGCCTGCGCCAGCGAGCCCATCTGCCAGAACACCAGCGATTGCAGCTCGCTCTCGCTGGCGATGTAAGTGAGGAAGCCGATCAGCGCCGAGCAGAACGCGGCCATCGCAATGCCCACCAGCAACAACGTTGCATTGCCGCTGCCCTTCCCCGGCCGCGCCAACGCATACGTCAGGCCGATGGCCAGTGCGCCACCGGCGAAAGCGGCCACCGGCACCAGCCAGCCCGCCGCGCCTGCCGCCCCCAGGACGATCGCCGCTACAGCGCCCAGCGCCGCGCCCTGGCTGACGCCGACGATGCCGGGGTCGGCCAGCGGATTGCCGAACAATCCCTGCAGGCTTGCACCGGCCATCGCCAACGCCGCCCCCACCATGGCCCCCAGCAGGGCGCGCGGAATGCGCAGCTGCCACACCACGGCGAGGTCGCGGCGGCTGACCGCCTGCGGATCGACCAGGCCCAGCTTCACCCCCAGGGCCTGCAGAACATCCAGAGGCGGCAGGCGCAGCGGCCCCATCGCGAACGACGCCAGCACCGCGCCCAGCAGGGCCAGCAGTGCCACCAGCAGCATCACCCGCCCGCGACGACGGCGCCGATCAGCCGGACTCATGCCGGCGGAAGCGCCGCCAGGGCCTTGGCCAGGGCCAGCGCCCCGGCACCGGTGCCGACGCTGGTGTACTTCAACTGCACATCCGGCATCACCCAGACCCGGTTGGCCGCGCCGGCCGGGGTCTGCTTCAGGGTCGGATAGGCCTTCCACAGGCCCTCGGCGCCGCCAAACTGCTGCAGATCATGCTCGGTCACCAGGATCACCTCCGGTGCGGCGGCGATGACGCCCTCGTTGCTCAGCTGCGAGTAGTTCTTGACCCCTGCCTCGCTGCCGATGTTGACGCCGCCCGCCAGGGCGATCATCTCGGCCGAGGCGCTGTCTGCGCCCGCCACGGTCGGCGCGCCGCCACCGCCGGTGGCCGACACATGGATCACGCGCGGTGCGTGCCCCAGGCCCTTGCCCAGCGTCGCCGCCTCATCCAGCTGGCGCTGCACCTGGTTGGCCAGGGTCTGCCCGGCTTCGGCCAGGCCGACGGCCGCGGCCACCTTGCGCACCTTGTCCGGCGCCGGCTGCAGGTCGTCGATGACCACGACCGACTCGCCCACTTCGCGCAGCTTGCCGGCCAGCACGGTGTGACGGCGCAGGCTGTTGCCCAGGAACAGCGAGCCATGCAGGCTCACCACGCCCTCCACGCCGGTGGTGCGGTTGAACAGGAACTGGTGCGGCGCGGCCTGGCCGGCCTTCGTGGTGGTGTTGGTCGGCGCAGCGAACACCTGCTTGCCCAGGCCGAGCGCCTCCAGCACGGCAATCACATCGTCGCCGCCGGCGATGATGCGGCTGGTGTCCGTCACCTCGGCATCAGCCCCGTCGTCGGAACGCACCTTGGCCGGCAGCACCGGCACCTGGCCGGTCAGTGCCGGCAGGTCGCTACCCGCCACGCGCTGCCAGCCGGCAGGCAGCTCGGCGGCCGTGGCCTGGGCTTCGGTGGCGGCCGGTGCGGCATCGGTCGCTGCAGGTGGCGCGGACGTGCCGCCACAGGCGGCGAGCGCCAGCGAAACGGCCAACGGAAGCGCGCACAGGCGCAGGCGGGAAGCGATGGTCATGCGGAATCTCCTTGCTGGCCGGGCGAAGGCACTGCCCCCGCCCGGCACGTGGGTTACGGCTGGCGCGGGGTGATGCGGGTGATGCGGTCGCCCTTGGCGTCGTCGGCGCCGCGCGACTTGTTCACCGCGAACACGCTGCCCTTGCCATCGGCGCGCACATGGTTGGGGAAGGTGCCACCATCGAGGTTGCCGACCACCTTGCCAGCGCGATCGACAACAGTCACGGTGCCAGCGCCGCGGTTGGTGACATAGGCCAGGCCGCTCTTGTCATCGAAGGCGACGTTCAGCGCACCGGCACCCACCGGCACGTCGTGCACGACCTTGCCGCTGGCCACATCGACGATCAGCAGGTTGTCGGTGCCCTGCGAGGCGACGTACAAACGGTTCTGCTGCGCATCGAAGGCCACGCCCGACGCACTGATCGAGTTGCCCAGGTCGATGATCTTGTCGACTTCGCCGCTGGCCACGTCGATCACCGCGGCTTCGGGGGTGCCGATGCTGACGGTGAACAGCTTGCCGGCCTTTTCGTCCAGCACCAGGCTCATCGGGGTGAACTTGCCCTCGTCCACGCCCGATTCCAGGGTGATCGACGGCAGCTCCTTCAGCGTCCTGGCATCGAACACCGACAGGTGGTCTTCGCCGGTGGCCGAAGCAAACACCTTGCCGTGGGTGCCATCGACCACGACGTCGCGCGCGTGTGGCACGGTATCGACCGGGAACTGGTGGACCAGCGACAGATCCTTCTGGCGGTACACCGCGATCGAGTTCTGGCGGGTGTTGGTGACCCAGACGTTGCCGTTGGTGTCATCCACGCCCACGCCATAGACCGCGTAGACCGCGCCGTTGGTGGTGCCGGCCACCTGTGCCGGGGTGATCGCCTTGGTCACCTTCAGCGTCTTCGGGTCCAGCTTCAGCAACTGCGACTGGGTGACCGGCGGACGGCCGACGGCCGAGGTGACGAACACGGCATTGCTGGCCGCGCTGTAGGCCGACTGGTACAGGCCCGGCACCAGCTTGTTGGACTGGGTGGCAAACTGCTGCTGGCCCGACAGCGGCAGCTGCGGCGAGACGCGCAGCTTCAGCACCGTGGCGGCCGACGGCTGGCTGGCACGCACCACCACCGGATGGGTGCCCGGGACGGCATCGGCCGGGATGGCAAGCTGGGTCTTGAAGTTGCCATCGGCATCGACCACCAGCGGCTGCGCGTTGAGCACGCTGTCACCGCGCACCAGGCTGACCTGCTGGCCCGGCACGAAGCCGCGGCCGATGACCTCGGCGGTGCTGCCCGGCACGACATTCTCGCCGCGCGAGATCACCGTGCCGTTGAAGGTGGCACTGGCGGGCTGATCGAACACCGGCTGGGCGGTGGCGGTGACCGCCAGCAGCAGGCCGGCGGCCAGGGAGGTCAGGCGGAGGGACGGACGAAACGACATGGAAGGCTCCTTGCACACGTAGGCCGCGCCACGTGGCGCGGGATTCATCGGTTGCCTGGGCCGCTGCACATCGGCAGTCACGCCTGGGTAGTGGGGGTGCACGGCCAGGCCGTGCGGAAGATCACTCTGCAGCGTTGGCGGGCGCCGGCGCCTTGCCGTCATCCACGCTGCGGTCGGTCACGCCGTACAGCTCATGCAGGGCGGCGTGGAACGAGGCCGGCAGCATCGGGCCATGGCCGAGGCCGGGGAATTCGCGGTACTGCACGCTCAGGCCGGGCACCTTGGCCAGGCGCGAGGACAGCTGCATGGCCGCATCCGGGGTAGCGCCGCCGATGCGACGCAGGTGCGCAACCACGCGCGGGTTGGTCATGTCGCGCTTGCCGCGATCGCCAACCCGCTCGGCACCGCCCAGCATCAGCCACACCTTGGCGGACTGGCCATGCACGTTCTGCACGAACTGCTGCTCCGGGTCGCCGAGGGCGGCACCCTGGCTCCACCACAGCGACGGGCTGGCCGACAGATAACGCTGGAATGCAGCCGGCCGGGTGTACAGCGCATTGAGCACGAACAGGCCGCCCAGCGAGTGGCCCCACAGCGACTGCTGACGGGTGTCGATGTTGGCGCGACGCTCCACTTCCGGCTTGATGCGGCGCTCGATCAGGTCAAGGAACAAATCCGCACCGCCACCGACAGCCTGGGTCGTGCCACCCTCGTCATCGGCGCGGTCGATCCAGGCGGTGTAGTCGCGGGTGCGCGCCGGGGAGTCGATGCGCAGCTCGTTGTCGTAGCCGATCAGCACCAGCACCGGCGGCGCCTTGCTCACGGCCAGCTCGGCCAGCAGCGGCTGGTCCAGCACCATGGCAACGGCGTTGCCATCCAGGGCATACAGCACCGGCGACGGCGTCTTCGAGGCCTTGGCCGGGATCGCCACGTTCACCCGCCAGCGGCGCTGCTGGTCAGGGCTGTTGATCACGAAACGCTCGAAACGGTAGCTGGACGCAGGCTCGTCCAGCACGGTGCGGCCCATCAGCTGCTGCGGATTGCGCTGCTGCGCATGGGCGTAGGGAGCAACCATCAAGACCCCCATCATCAGGGCGGCCAGACAGCCGAAGGAACGTGCGGAAAACATCATGGGCGACGGATGCGGCGGACGCGGCCGCCTCTTCATCAAGGGACCGCAGTCTACCTTAAACGCGAATGATTATCACATCGATCAAACGTCACACTGTGTATCGCGCGCGCGAACCTGGGGCCGCGCGCCAGTGCTAGCGCCGGGCCATGCCCGGCGAATGCGGCGCGGCCGGGATTCAGCCGAATTCCGGCGGTACCGGGCCGTAGCGATTTTCCTCAGGCGTGCCCGGCAACAGCGCGAACACCAGGATGACCAGCCCACCACCGGGCACCAGGGCCAGCAGGTACAGCCAACCCGACTGGTTGCAGTCGTGCAGGCGGCGCACGGTCACGGCGATCAGCGGCAGCAGCGTGGCAAGCCACACCAGGCCCAGCAGGCCCATGAAACCCATGACGATCGCGGCCAGCGCGTCTTCATTGCCGCGCATGATGATGGCCAGCACGCCACCCAGCAGCGAGACGGCCACGGCGACCAGCATCAGGAACAACTGGAACATCCAGTACTCGCGGCGATTGGCGCGGCCCTCGAACTGGGCATAGCGCTTCAACGGCAGAATCAACTGATCCACGGCATCAATCCTTGATGGAGAAGCCGCGCAGTGTGCCAAATGCTGGCGGACGCGACAAATATCGCGCACGCGACACCCGATGCCGCCGGGCATGGCCCGGCGAACGCAACTCGACTGCCGGCATTCCGTAGAGTCGAGCTTGCTCGACTGCCGCACAGGAGCAGTCGAGCAAGCTCGACTCTACAGAAGCGGGGTCAGCGGCCCTTGGCGGCTCTTGCCGCTTCGCGCTCGGCACGCAGCCGGTCCAGCTTTTCCTTCAGCTTGATCTCCAGCCCGCGCGGCACCGGGTTGTAGTACACGCGCTCGCCCATCGCATCCGGGAAGCCGGTCTGGTCCAGCGCAATGCCACCTTCTGCATCGTGGTCGTACTGGTACTCCGCACCGTAGCCGAGCTCCTTCATCAGCTTGGTCGGCGCGTTGCGCAGGTGCAGCGGCACCTCTTCAGTGCCACTTTCGCGCACATCCGCCTTGGCCTGGTTGAAGGCGGCATAGCCGGCGTTCGACTTGGCAGTGCTGGCCAGATAGAGCACCAGCTGGGCGAAGGCAAGCTCGCCCTCCGGGCTGCCCAGGCGCTCGTAGATGTCCCACGCTTCCAGCGCCATGCTCTGCGCGCGCGGGTCGGCCAGGCCGATGTCCTCGATGGCCATGCGGGTCAACCGGCGCGCCAGGTAGGACGGATCACAACCACCATCGAGCATGCGTGTCAGCCAATACAACGCGGCATCGGGGTTGGAGCTGCGCACGGATTTGTGCAGCGCCGAGATCTGGTCGTAGAACTGTTCGCCGCCCTTGTCGAAGCGGCGCGTGCGGTCGGCCAGCACCTGGGTCAGGGTCTGCGGGGTGATACGCCCGCCCTCCCCGCCCGCCAGCTCAGCGGCGATCTCCAGCAGGGTCAGCGCACGGCGCACATCGCCATCGGCAGCGGTGGCGATCTCCAGCAGCAGCTCGGGGGCGACCTCGATGTGTTCTTCGCCGAGGCCGCGTTCGCGATCCCCCAGCGCACGCTCAAGCGCCTCCACGATATCGGTGGGCGAAACGCCTTCCAGCACGTGCACGCGGCAGCGCGACAGCAGCGCCGAGTTCAGCTCGAACGACGGATTTTCGGTGGTGGCACCAACGAACAGGATGGTGCCCCGCTCGATGTGCGGCAGGAACGCATCCTGCTGCGCTTTGTTGAAGCGGTGCACTTCGTCGACGAACAGCACTGTGCGCCGGCCTTCGGCGAAACGCTGCGCGGCCTCGGCCAGCACCTGCCGCACTTCGGGCAGGCCGGAGAGCACGGCCGAGATGGCGCGGAACTCGGCGTCGGAATA
Source organism: Stenotrophomonas sp. S39 (assembly GCF_016624665.1). NCBI lineage: Bacteria > Pseudomonadati > Pseudomonadota > Gammaproteobacteria > Lysobacterales > Lysobacteraceae > Stenotrophomonas > Stenotrophomonas sp. S39. The sequence goes on from NZ_JACVTT010000029.1 coordinate 19,796, forward strand.
CTCGGCCAGCAGCAGCGCCAGCGTGGTCTTGCCGCAGCCCGGCGGCCCCCACAGGATCATCGAATGCACGCGACCCGATTCGACCGCACGGCGCAGTGCGCTTTCAGGCGCCAGCAGGCGCTTCTGCCCGACCATTTCGTCGAGGGTGCGCGGGCGCATGCGCTCGGCCAGCGGGCGCAGATGTTCCCGATCGACGCTCAGCAGATCGGGGCCGGGGAATGAAGTGGAACGATGTCTTGGCACGCGCGCATTGTACCGCGCTACCCAACGGTAGCGCCGGGCCCCGCCCGGCGAACCATGTCGGTAGTGCCGGCCGCTGGCCGACAGATCAAAAGCGTGCCAACCAACGGTTGGCACCCACCAGAGCGGTAGGTCGGTAGTGCCGGCCGCTGGCCCCCAGATCAAAAGCGTGCCAACCAACGGTTGGCACCCACCAGAGCGGTGGGCCCGGCGCACCGGTAGTGCCGGCCGCTGGCCGGCAGATCAAAAGCGTGCCAACCAACGGTTGGCACCCACCAGGTCGGCAACCTTGATCAATTACCGATGACGTCGGTGCCCTTCGGCGGGGTGAAGCTGAAGGTGCCGGCGGCGAAGCCCGGGTTGCGCTTCCAGCCACTGAAGGTAATGACGGTGCGCTGGCCGACCGCGTCGGTGATTTCCATCTTGGCCAGGCCCTGCGCGTTGAAGCCCAAGGCGGCGTACTGGAAGCTGGCTTCGGTATCGCGCTTCGGCGACAGCGACAGCCACTGCAGGCCGTCACGCTTGGCGGCCTCTTCGCTCAGGTCGTACTGCTGTTCCAGCAGCGCCGGATTGATCAGCGCGGTCAGCGGGCTGTTCTGCTCTTCCTTGCCCTGCTCGCGCACGGTGGCCTGCTCCAGGTCCGGCTCGTACATCCAGACCTTCTTGCCGTCAGCCACGATCAGCTGCTCATGCGGGCGCACGTATTCCCAGCGGAACAGGCGCGGCGCCGACAGGGCGACGCGGCCGCTGGTCGATTCCTTCACCTTGCCACGGCTGTCGAAGACCTGCTGGCTGAACTGGCCATCCAGGCCCTTCAGGCCACTGGTAAAGGTCTTCAGGTCATCGCGGGCGCCGGCCCAGGCGCTGCCGGCAGCGGCGCAGGCCACGGCCAGGGTGGTGGTGGCGAGGAAACGACGGAAGCGGATGTTCATGCAGGAATCCTGTGGGCGCATGCGCCAGGAAAGTTGGGAGCCAGTGTGCCCGGATGAAGATGAATGGGCGATCAGGGCGACATTATGCCGCCCCGCGCGTGCATCGGCGATTCAGCTGCCGGACGCCGGCAATCTGCCGTACAGCACCTGCCCGCGGAACCCGCGGCGCACCTCGCGGTACAGCGCACGGAACGCCGGGTAATCCTGCGGCTGGCACAGCGCATCGCCCCCCCGCACGGCGTTCTGTTGCAGGCGGTGATGGACGACCACCTCCTGCCCTTGCCGCGTCCAATCCACCCGGTAGTCACCGGCAGCATTGCTGAAATGCTGGCTCTGCGGGATGGCGATGATCGGCACGCTGCCCGGGAACTGCAGGCGGTAGGTTTCTTCGCGCAGGCTGGCGTTGCAGTAGAACGGTGTTTCGTTGGCCGGGGCCGACGCCGTGGCGTACAGCCCGCGCACCGATTCGCCGCCCGGCGGGTCTGGCACGGCCATGCCGCCGGCCACGCTGAAGTCCACGTAGTCTTCGGCCTGGAACGCCATGCGGTAGCCGAACGGATGGGTCAGGTCGACCGGCACGCCCAGCAGCTGCAGCTGGCCGCGCCCATCGAAACCGGAGGCGGCCATGATCGACTCTTCGGCACGTGCCCGGTTCTGCGCGTTGAGCTGGGCGAACTGCGCGCGCATGCCGATTTCGGCGTTGTCGCTCAGCTGCGGCAACGTCTCGCCGCGCAGGTTGCCCTGCGCATCGAAGGTGAAGCGCACGTCCATCGCCGTGGCATTGCGCTGCGGATCGTTGTCCGGCGTGCGCGCCAGGGTGGCGTCACGGGTGCGCAGCACCGGCGCCCCCAGGTCGCCATCGGGCAGCTGGCCGAAGCGCGCCCAGGCACTGGTCGAATCCAGGTACAGATCGAACTCGGGCACATAGGTGATGGCGTGGTTGAAACGGCCCAGCACCGGAATCTTCGGCAGCGTCGGGCCACCCCCGGCACCGATCAGCACCGGCGAACTGGCGATGCCCTTGGCTGCCAGCAGCGCTTCGAGGATCACCACGTGGTCCTTGCAGTCGCCATAGTGGTTGTCGAGGATGCTCTGCGCGCTGTTCGGCTCCAGCCCGCCGTTGCCCAGGTACACCGCCACGTAGCGGATGTTCTGCGCCACCCAGCGATAGAGCGCGTCGGCCTGCGCCTTGCGGTCGACCAGGCCGGCGGTCACTTCATCGGCCAGCGCCTGGATCTGCGGGGTCACCTGCGCGGCCTGGCCGGCCTTGACCTGGTAGGCGCGCCCGACCTGGGCCCAGTCACGGTACGTGCTGGCCATGATGTTCGGGCCGAATTCCCATACCGCCGCCGCCCAGTTCTGCGCCTGCATCGGTTCGCGGCGCTGGTAGCGCCAGCGCCACTGCGACTGGCCGTTCTTCACCGTCGGCGTGTCGCTGCCCTGCACGCCCCGGCTGTCCACATGCATGGGCAGGCTGGCCGGCGCGCTCAGGGTCACTTCGGCATCGTCGTACTGGGTGAACACGTTGAAGGTTTCCCACAGGCCGAAGTAGCCGGGGAAATACGGGGTCTGCTGGGTGCGGCGCACCTGGTAGACCAGGCGCGTGCCCGGCGCCAGGTTCGGGAACACGATCACCCGCACCTTGCGGTCGGCATACATGGCCGCGGCTGCGCTGGAATAGCTTTCCTGGGTGTAGATGCGGTCGGCCGGCACGTCGCGGCGATGGCCGTCGGCGGTCAACGTATAGGCGCTGACCACGTCCAGGGTCTCCATCTTCTCGCTGTAGCTCAGCCGCACCTGGCTGAACTGTTCCACCGCCGCCTTGGTCTTGAGCAGGATCTCGTAGGCTTCGGTCTGCACGTTGCCGGCATCGGGCCGCACCACGTAATCCGCACGGTAGCGGACAAAGCTGAAATTGTTGCTGGCCTCGGCATCACTGCCGACCGACGGTGGCGCGGGTGTCGGCGCCGCGGCCGACGCCCCGGCCAGGGCCGGGCTGGCGGCAAGCAGACAGGCCAGCGCCAGCGCGCAGGGAACGGGTCGGAACATGCGTCGGATCCTTGGACGTCGTAGGCGTGGCAGGTCTTACTTCGGCGGCGGCGGTGCCAGCACCGTGCGGTCGCCATTGTGCTCGGGCGAGCTGACCACGCCGGCCGCTTCCATGGCCTCGATCAGTCGCGCCGCGCGGTTGTAGCCGATCTTCAGCCGGCGCTGCACGCCGGAAATCGAGGCGCGACGGGTCTCGGTGACCACCCGCAGCGCTTCGTCGTACAGCGGATCGGACTCGTCGCCTGCAGCACTGGTTTCCGGCAGGCCGGTCGCACCGACCACCACGCCATCGCCCATCGTCTGCACTTCGTCCAGCACGCCATCGATGTAATCGGCCGGGCCCATCGCCTTGAGGTGCTCGACCACGCGGTGCACTTCATCGTCGGAAACGAAGGCGCCGTGCACGCGCTCGGGCATGGCCGTACCGGGCGGCAAGTACAGCATGTCGCCGTGGCCCAGCAGCGTTTCGGCGCCGGACTGGTCCAGGATGGTGCGCGAATCGATCTTCGAGCTGACCTGGAAGGCGATGCGGGTCGGGATGTTGGCCTTGATCAGGCCGGTGATCACGTCCACCGACGGGCGCTGGGTCGCCAGGATCAGGTGGATGCCGGCCGCACGCGCCTTCTGCGCGAGTCGAGCGATCAGCTCTTCCACCTTCTTGCCGACGATCATCATCATGTCGGCGAATTCGTCGATGAAGATGACCACGAACGGCAGCGTCTCCAGCGGACGCGGGGCCTCGCCCAGTTCCGGGTTCGGCTTGAACAGCGGGTCCATCAGCGGCTGGCCGGCGTCCTGGGCGTCCTTCACCTTCTTGTTGAAGCCGGCCAGGTTGCGCACGCCCACCGCGCTCATCAGCTTGTAGCGGCGCTCCATCTCGGCCACGCACCAGCGCAGGCCGTTGGCGGCCTCCTTCATGTCGGTGACCACCGGCGCCAGCAGGTGCGGGATGCCCTGGTAGACGCTCAGCTCGAGCATCTTCGGGTCGATCATCAGCATGCGCAGGTCTTTCGGCGAGGCCTTGAACAGCAGGCTGAGCACCATGGCGTTGACCGCCACCGACTTGCCCGAACCGGTCGTACCCGCCACCAGCAAATGCGGCATGCGTGCCAGGTCCGCCACGGTGGAGCGGCCGGCGATGTCCTTGCCCAGCGCCAGGGTCAGCACGCTGGCCGACTTGTCGTATTCCTTCGAACGCAGCAGTTCGGAGAGGTAGATCATCTCGCGGGTGACGTTCGGGATTTCCAGGCCGATCACCGACTTGCCCGGAATGACGTCGACCACGCGCACCGACTTCACCGAGAGGCCGCGGGCGATGTCCTTGTCCAGCGAGCTGATCTGGCTGACCTTGATGCCCGGCGCGGGCTCGATCTCGAAGCGGGTGATGACCGGCCCGGGGTTGGCGCCGACCACCTGCGCGTCGATGCGGAAGTCCTTGAGCTTGAACTCGATCTGCCGCGACAGCGCGTCCAGGGTGTCCTTGTCGTAACCCACCGGCTGCGGCTTGGGATCATCCAGCAGCGCCAGCGGCGGCAGGTCCGAGCCGTCGCCATTGACGCCACGGAACATCGGGATCTGCGTGTCGCGCTTGGCCCGGTCGCTCTTCTCGATCACCGGCTCCGGGCGCGGCTCGATCTTCACCGGCTCACGCTTGGCGCGCACTTCGGCGTCGGCCTTGCGCACTTCCTGGCGCTCCTCACGCATGGCGCGGGTCTGCTGCCACTCGGTGGCCTGTTCCTTCTTGCGTTCCAGCAGCGGCGCCAGCGACATCACGCCACGGCCGATCTTCTCCATCACCGCGAACCACGACAGGCCGGTCGCCAGGGTGATCGAGGCCAGCAGCAGCACCAGCACGAACAGGTTGGCGCCCAGCGCGCCGAAGCCCACCGTGAGCGAATTGCCGACCAGTTTGCCGAGGATGCCGCCCGCACTGGACACGTCGCCACTGAACAGCCGCACATGCAGGAAGCCGGTACCGGCGATCAGGAAGCCGACCAGCCCGACCAGGCGCAGGGCCGGATCGAGATCGTTCTCGCCCTTGCTCTCGCGCTTCAGGCCGAACATGGCGATCCACGCCAGCGCGCCAAGCACCACCGGCAACAGGAACGCGATGTAGCCGAACAGCTGCAGCAGCACGTCAGCGATCCACGCGCCGGCACGGCCACCCATGTTGTGCACGGGCGCAACCACGCTGCCCGTGTGCGACCAGCCCGGGTCACTGGCTGAATAGGTGAAAAGGCTGGCCGCCAGATACAGCAGCGCCGGCGCGATGGCGATCAGCCCCAGGTCGCGCCACAGGCGCTGACGACGGGGATTGTCGGTTGTGGCCGCTGCCGCCGAGCGACGCGACGCCTTTTTGTCGTCGGACTTGGAGCGTTCGGGCACCTGCTTCGCCACCTTAGACCATACCTTTGGAATGCGCTGTTAGTGTTTGATAATAAACGACACGGCGTCAGTTTTCAGTCACGGGTGACATCAACGGTGCCGACAGGGGCCAAAACCACCGGTGGGTGACGGCGTTCTGTTCATCGGCTTGAATCACCCCGCCCCAGCCGCCACTCTATGACCTGCCGAGGATGCTGCGCAAACATCGCCAGCGCCTTGTCCCATCTACCTTTTCGCGAGTTTACATGAGCACCAGCCTGCCCTCCCGCCACCAGCGGCTCGTCATCCTCGGTTCCGGCCCGGCCGGTTGGACCGCCGCCGTCTACGCCGCCCGCGCCAACCTGAAGCCGGTCGTCATCACCGGCCTGCAGCAGGGTGGCCAGCTGATGACCACAACCGAGGTGGACAACTGGCCGGGTGACGCCCATGGCCTGATGGGCCCGGACCTGATGGCGCGCATGCAGGCCCACGCCGAGCGCTTCGAGACCGAGGTCATCTTCGACCACATCCACACGGCCGACCTGTCCCAGCGTCCGTTCAAGCTGATCGGCGACAGCCACGAGTACACCTGCGATGCCCTGATCATCTCCACCGGCGCGACGGCCAAGTACCTGGGCATCCCGACCGAAGAGACCTTCAAGGGCCGCGGCGTCTCGGCGTGCGCCACCTGCGACGGCTTCTTCTACCGTGATCAGGACGTGGTCGTGGTCGGCGGCGGCAACACTGCTGTCGAAGAAGCCCTTTACCTGTCCAACATCGCCCGCAAGGTCTACCTGGTCCACCGCCGCGACACCCTGAAGGCGGAAAAGATCATGCAGGACAAGCTGTTCGCCAAGGTGGCCGCCGGCAAGATCGAGACCGTCTGGCACCATCAGGTGGAAGAAGTGCTGGGCAACGACGCCGGCGTCACTGGCGTCCGCGTGAAGTCGACCCTCGACGGCAGCACCCGCGACATCGACGCCCACGGCTTCTTCGTGGCCATCGGCCACCACCCGAACACCCAGCTGTTCGACGGCCAGCTGGCCATGAACAACGGCTACCTGGAAATCCGCTCGGGCCTGGGCGGCAACGCCACCCAGACCTCGGTGGAAGGCGTGTTCGCCGCCGGCGACGTGGCCGACCAGCACTACCGCCAGGCGATCACCTCGGCCGGCTTCGGCTGCATGGCCGCACTGGACGCCGAGCGTTTCCTGGACGCACAGGGCAAGGCCAACTGAGGCTTCAACTTCCTTTCCTGTAGCGTCGAGCCATGCTCGATTGAAGAAAACGGGCGCGGAAGCGCCCGTTTTTTCAACCCGCCGTCGCTGCCTCAATCCCGGCTGTGACGCCCGGACCTGAGACCGCACCTCCGGGCCTGCGCGTGCACTGCACCCAATGACGCACCGGCGGAGACTTCACGCCGTCATCGTCCACCACCTGGGTGTCCCAGAAGATGGGCGCGCTTCCGGCGTTCTCGCAACGCAGCGTGATCTGGCTCGGCTTGGCATCCGGGGTCTCGATGCGTACCCGCCCATCCGTGCAGGTCCAGCCCGGCGGGCAACCGACATTGGTGGTGATCAGTTCAATTGGGTACTGGGGATAGCCTTCAAATACGACATCGACCTGCTTCGATCCCCCGGCTGATAGGTGAATGCCCCCGATTGGCTCTGCCTTGAGAGGAAGGCAGTCCTTGCCTTCGCGGAATAGGCGATAGCCCTTCTCGACGCCTTTCATGGAGGCTGTACGGAAGACAGGATCCTGGAGAGCTGCGGCATCGGCAGCATTGGTGTGAAACGCCACTTCAACGACAAGAGACGGCATGGCTGCGAAGCTGTTCTCACCATGCCCCGCAGCAGCACCACTTCGGGGCACGGGGAACTCAACATACCCGTCCTGAGAATTGATGATTTCCCGCATGTAGCAAAGCGTGATGTCTGCAAGCAGCCGATCCCCTGGCTTGCTTGCATGGTAGTGAACCCGAGTGCCTCGGGCGACTGGGTCGCCTGCATTTGTGTGAATACTCAGCATCGCATCTACACCGAGATGATTGGCGTAGTAGGGGCGTGCCCGAATGTCGTCCAGTACTTCCCTGTCGTTCCGGTTGCTGCCGGCAAAGTGATGCCAAATGTCTGTCCGCTCAGGCAGAAGATTTCTGAGATTGTATCGGGCCGACATTTCTTGCCAAGGCTGCATCGAATCGGGATGAACATCATTTCCGACACGGCGGGCGCGATGAACAGTCAGACCACCACGATCCGCAAGAAGTCGCGCAAGTTCGTCCGCATATCCTGGCGTGATCAGGTCCTCACGAATGCCATGCCACTCGGGACGCTGGAATTCCCACTGCAACCCAGGGTGCACGCGCAACAGACCGTGACCGGCAGACACAATAGCTGAACCCCCTGTCTGCCGAGGGACGGCTTGACGAGGGGCGATGACGCTTCGGGGAAAATGCTCCCAGTAGAGCTTCCCCTCGTACAGCACCACAATTTCAACCTCGCCAACGCCCGCCTGCAGGACATATCCTTCCAAAGTATTCCTGAGGTATTGCTCCATTTCCTCAAGAGAGTGATCGTCCTCCATCGGCAGGATGCCAGGCCCGAACCGTATGACCATTCTGCGCTGTGAAATATCGACGGAGGCACTGACGGTCGCACCCAGCGACTTGGATTCGCGCAACCGATAGCCATTGAGTATTTCCTGCGCCTTCCGCGTCAGGAGAAGATCCAGCGCCGCGTCCGTGTCCCCCAGTGGCGGCGGGTTGCTCGCCGAAGCACATGGGCAAACCACATTAAAAGCAAGTATCGAGGCCAGCCCGCCACTTAGAAGTATTCGCCTAATGTCCATGTCAGCCCCGTGAAATATGTATGGGCGCGCCACTTCGCTCAACAATGAGCGCCTCCAGCTCATCACCATAGGCCGGACTGAGTGTGTCCTCCTGAATCCCCATCGGTGCGGGTCGCTGATACTCCCATTCCCCGCCTGGATAGAGGGCAATGTAGCCATGGCTCGACGAAACCAGTACATCCGAATGTGCGGGACGCGTTCTGGTCTTCGGCGGAACAGCAAGATCGTCCGGAAAGTATTCCTCGAGCGTCCGCCCCTCAAAGAGGAAGCGTATGTCATTCACTTCCAGACCGGATTTTTCAGCGTAAAACCTCAGCGAAGAGGCCATTGGATACAGAAAGCGTTCGCCATAGCTGTCGTACTTCCCTGGCAGATACCCTGGCCCAAAGTTGATCGTCAGTGACCGCTCCTCGAGGTCCAGGCTAATGCTTACGCTCACATGGAGCAGCACACCCTCTTCCCGCAGGTGCCGCTCAAGCTGGGAGGCGGCGTCCCGCTCCAGCATTGCGACCAGCTCTGCAAATATCGCCGGATCTTCCACCAACCCCGCATTTCTTGACTCGGACGCATGCGTGATGGACGAGAAGGCCAGCCCAAAGGCAATTGCAAGTGTCGCCAGCTTCGTTCCCTTCATCTCCTGATACTCCCCTCAATTGAGCGCGACCGCTGATGCGGCCCACACCCAGCTTCTCCGGACTTGGAACTGGGATCGATCGCGGAACAAGAAATTCAACTTTTCTCACTCCGCAGCCGCCGCGAACAGTCCAATTCCGTCATCATCATTCGCGTTTTGCGCGGGGCCTTTTTTCTCCCCTTGCGTACTTCTCGCCCCCTGACCTCACTGGAGGCCATTCCCGTCACCCACTGGGTCCACCTGCGCGACGGCACCACCCCTTTCGCCAGTCACGCCTTCCTGTAATGCGAAGTGCTCCGCCCTTACATCGCTTCCGCCGGATACTGCTCCTCGAATGACCTGCCGTTGTAGAAGAACTTCGTTCCCGTGGCCGGAAAAATAGGTCTCATCGCATCGAGTGCACCATTTGAAATAAACCCCTGCAGATCCTCCAGCTCGGCGCCACCGCTTTCGGGCAGAAGCCCCCCTCTCAGGTCGATTCGGATCATCCCTGTTCCAGGGTCATATACGGCTCTTACGTCCGCCGGGGTGTTCAGATGATTCTGTCGTCGGTAGTAATCGAGTGCATTTTGGATCGCACGGGTGACGATGGCATCCACCGCCGGATCCGTGTCCACGAGCCCTCGATGGAACGCGGACTGGCCGGCTTCGACCTGACCCGCCAGCGCGCGGCGCGGCCCCACGCGCGCCCTCTGAGCATCCTCAGCCTCCTTCCTGACCTCCGGAAAGTACGCTTCGATCTCGCGACCGTCGTAGCGGAATATGATTTCCTTTACTGGCGCAGCCTTCTGCGCAATGTGCGTCAAGCTGTGACGAAAGTCGTCATGCTGATCTTCAAAGCTGGCGCCGTAGTCATCCGGCAGGATTCCAGGGCCAAAGTAAACTCGAAGCGCGCCCGCCCCGAAGTCGAAAACCACCTGCACGCGGATGTCCTTCGACTGGCCCTCAAGGCGCTTCATCCGGTCCAGAATCTCCTGCGCCCTGACGGTCAGGATCGCATCAAGCTGTGCATCGCTGTGCTGAACGCTGGCCGCGGCCGAGCCAGCAACCGCCAATGATGGCAGGGGAGCGAAAAGCGATGCGATTGCAAAGCAAGTGCCCGGCGCGCAGCGAAGCAGTCGGGTCAGTGTCATGTGCTGGTCCTCCGGTTCGAGTCTTTGCAGCCGATGCGCTGCTTCATCAACGTGACTTCCAACCGGGATGAGCAACGGGACGAACTTCACGCATCCATGAAATTGCAAGAATCCTCAAGGCATTCACGACACCCGGCAAATCGAACCCCACCTGCCCTATCCTTCCCCCATGCTCTCCGCCCGCTTCCTCGACTCCCTGCAGGCCATTCCCGACACCGACTGGGATGCCCTGCACGACGGCCGCAACCCCTTCGTCAGCCACGCCTTCCTGTCCGGGCTGGAGGCCCACGGCTGCCTGCGCGAGGACTGGGGCTGGCAGTCACGGCACCTCAGCCTGTGGGACGACGACACCCTGGTCGGCGCCATCCCGGGCTACCTGAAGACCAACTCCCACGGTGAGTTCGTGTTCGACCATGCCTGGGCGAACGCCTATGCGCGGCACGGTCGCGACTACTTCCCGAAGTGGCTGGGCGCGGTGCCGTACTCGCCGGTGACGGGCCCCCGCCTGCTGGCCCGCGAAGGCATGGACCGGGCTGCGCTGCTGGCGGTGCTTCGCGAGCAGCTGCACGGGCTGGAGGTGTCCTCGGCACACATCAATTTCCACACCGCCAGCGACGACGACGCCTTCAATGACGACTGGCTGCTGCGCGAAGACGTGCAGTTCCAGTGGCAGAACCCGGGCGACTGGACGACGTTCGAGCAGTTCCTCGCTGCGATGGACCATAAGCACCGCAAGAACATCCGCCAGGAGCGCGCCAAGGTCACCCGCCAGGGAATCACCTTCCGGGTGGTGCATGGCAATGACGCCAGCCGCGCCGACCTGCAGGCGATGTACCGCTTCTATCTGCAGACCTTCCTCGAATACGGCAATGCGCCGGCGCTGACCGAGGCGTTCCTGCGCCACCTGGCGATTTCGCTGGGCCGCGGGCTGGTGCTGTTCCTGGCCGAGCAGGACGGCGAGCCGATTGCCGGCGCGCTGTGCCTGCGCGGGGGCGACACGCTGTATGGCCGCTACTGGGGTGGCGCCACCCTGCCCGGCCTGCATTTCGAAGCGTGCTACTACCAGGGCATCGAGTACTGCCTGCGCGAAGGCCTGAAGCGCTTCGAGCCCGGCGCGCAGGGCGAGCACAAACTGGCACGCGGCTTCCTGCCAACACTGGTGCGCAGCCGGCATTGGGTGGCCGATGCGGATTTTGCCGAGGCGCTGCAGGAGTGGTGCCAGCAGGAGCGGCGCGATGTGCGCCGGTACCGGCAGGAGCTGATGGAGCACAGCCCGTTCCGCGTGGGCGGGTAGCGTCGAGCCTGCTCGACTGAAGCGGCTCTGCCGGCCAGCGGCCGGCACTACCAGAGTCAACGCGCATCCACCATCGCGTTCCGGCGGGGTCGCGACGAATACAATCACCCGCATGACCCGCCCGCTGCCCTGGCGCCTGTCCGATGCGCCGGACTCGCCCTTCCCTCCGGCCGAAACCGCGCTGCGCAAGCCCGACGGGCTGTTGGCGGTGGGCGGCGATCTGCATCCGCTGCGCCTGCTCAATGCCTATGCGGGCGGCATCTTCCCGTGGTTCAGCGAGGGCGAGCCGATCCTGTGGTGGTCGCCCGATCCGCGCATGGTTTTCCACACCGACGGGGTGCACCTGTCCGGCCGATTCCGCCGCCAGTTGCGCGCCAGCACCTGGGAGGTCACCGCCGATACCGCCTTCAGCCAGGTGATGCGGGCCTGCGCGGCCGCGCCGCGCCCGGGCCAGGACGGCACCTGGATCAGCCCGGACATGGTGGGCGCCTACAGCCATCTGCATGACCTTGGCTTTGCCCATTCGTTCGAGGTCTGGGACCGGCAGACCCTGGTGGGCGGCATCTACGGGGTGGCCATCGGCACGATGTTCTTCGGCGAAAGCATGTTCAGCGGCGCCAGCGGCGGCTCCAAGATCGCACTTGCGGCGCTGGCCGCTACCCTGCATCGCTGGAACTGGCGCCTGATCGACGCCCAGGTGGAGAACCCGCACCTGCTGCGGATGGGGGCCGTTCACCTGCCGCGCGAAGAATTCCTGCAGCATGTCCGCCTGGCCGTGCGCGAAGAAGGCCGTGAAGGCCCGTGGACCCACGCCGTGGGGCGCCTGCCGGCCCGGGATCTGGCGGGAATTTAACCGGATCTTTGCAAGCTGGGCGAAGGACGCGTAAAATACCGCGCCTTAGGCCCAGCGTGGCCGTTTTTTGAACCGCACAGGACTACATGTCGAAAGACGATTCCATCGAGTTCGAGGGCACCGTCAGCGAGACGCTGCCGAACACCACTTTCCGCGTTCGTCTGGAAAATGGGCACGAAATCATCGCCCACATCTCCGGCCGCATGCGCAAGAACTACATCCGCATCCTCACCGGTGACCGGGTCAAGGTTGAAATGACCCCGTACGACCTGACCAAGGGTCGTATCACCTACCGCATGAAGTAAGCGGTCGGCGCCCTGCGCCACCCTGACAAGGCCGGCCCTGCTGCCGGCCTTTTGTCGTGCCTGCTCTCCGGGGCATCAGATGACTGCGATTTTTCGTATTTGTCCGAAAGATGTTGCGGGAACGGATCGCTAGACTTGGCGTGATGTTCGCCCACCCCCTGGATGCATGAGCTATCTGATCGTGTTGGACCCGCAGTCCGTGACCGCCCGCTGTTATGCCAGCAAGGGGCCTGACGGCACCTGGTTTGGGCAGCCCTGCCTCATCTGCGTCCAGATGGACGCATCCCATCCGCTGTACCTGGCCGCCGAGCGCGAGATCACCCACGCCGGCACACGCCAGCGCCAGCGCCTGCACATCCCGCACGAGGCCGTGGCATTCGTGATCGAGGGCCCGATGGGCCAGGGCCGGCAACTGGGTTTCCGCGCCATCAGCTCCTGAGCCCGGCGGGCCTACGTGCCGGAGGTCATCGTGACCGAACGCACCATGGCGTCGGTCAGGCCTGCTTGCGGCAGATTCGCATCGGCGACGCCAGCGGCATCGTGGGATCCGATCCAATCCGGATCGCATCCCCGCCCCGCCATGAACGCCCTGCTCACACGCGCCCTGTTGCCCGTCGTTCTGCTGGCCAGTTCCCTTGCAGCACACGCCGCCGACCCTGCCCAGCCCACGCCCCAGACCGAGTGCATAGCCCTGGGCGGCAACCGTGACATCCGCCCGTCCAGCACGGAGCGGGAAGTGCTGCTGCGCAACGGCGATGCGCACTATCGGGTCCACCTGCAGAAGCGCTGCCTGGGCGCCGCTGCCTCGGCCAGCTACACGTTTTTCACGCGCAGTACGCCCGAACAGATCTGCGGCAATGCCCGTACCCTGCTACGGACCGACAGCAACCATTGCAGGGTGACCCGGATCGAGCCGATCGATCCGGCGACCTTCAAGCGGTTGGCGCAGCAGGGGCGCTGAACGATCGCGGAAATGAAAAGGGCGGCCGAAGCCGCCCTTGCCAATCACATCGCGACCAGGCCGTGCCCGGCCGCCCTTACTCCACCGTTGCCGGCAGCAGGCGCTCCGGTTCGGCGTGGGTCTCGACCACCAGCTCGTCGTCGCGCACGTCGATGCTGACGCGGCCGCCGTTGACCAGTTTGCCGAACAACAGTTCGTCGGCCAGCGGGCGCTTGATCTTGTCCTGGATCATGCGCGCCATCGGACGGGCACCCATCAGCGGGTCGAAGCCGTGGTGGGCCAGCCAGTCGCGTGCGGTCGGGGTGGCCGACAGGCTGACGTGCTTTTCCTGCAGCAGCATTTCCAGCTCGATCAGGAACTTGTCGACCACGCGCAGGATGTGCTCGAAGCCCAGCGGCTGGAACTGCACGACCGCGTCGAGGCGGTTGCGGAACTCCGGCGTGAAGCTGCGGCGGATGGTCTCCATCGCGTCGGTGGCATGGTCCTGCTTGGTGAAGCCGATCGAGCGCCGCGAAGCCTGCGCCGCGCCGGCATTGGTGGTCATCACCAGTACCACGTTCTTGAAGTTGGCTTCGCGGCCGTTGGTGTCGGTCAGCACGCCGCGGTCCATCACCTGCAACAGGATGTTGAAGATGTCCGGGTGCGCCTTCTCGATTTCGTCCAGCAGCAGCACGCAGTGCGGGGTCTTGACGATCTTCTCGGTCAGCAGACCGCCCTGGTCGAAGCCGACGTAACCCGGGGGCGCACCGATCAGGCGGCTGATCGAATGCGGCTCCATGTACTCGGACATATCGAAGCGGACCAGCTCGATGCCCAGCTGCAGCGCCAGCTGCTTGGTCACCTCGGTCTTGCCCACGCCGGTCGGGCCGGCGAACAGGAAGTTGCCGATCGGCTTTTCCGGATTGCCCAGCCCCGAGCGCGCCAGCTTGATGGCCGACGCCAGGGTGCCGATGGCCGGATCCTGGCCGAAGATCACCATCTTCAGGTTGCGCTCCAGGTGCTGCAGCACGTCCTTGTCGGTCGCGCTGACCTGCTTGGCCGGGATGCGCGCCATCTTGGCGATGATCGCCTCGACCTCCTCGACGTCGATCAGCTCCTTGCGCTGCCCTTCCGGCAGCAGGCGCTGGCGGGCACCCGCCTCGTCGATGACGTCGATGGCCTTGTCCGGCAGCAGGCGGTCGGCAATGTGCTTGACCGACAGATCCACCGCTGCCTGCAGCGCCTCGTCGGAGTAGGTCACCCCGTGGTGGGCCTCGTACTTGCTCTTCAGGCCCTGCAGGATCTCGTAGGTTTCGCCCACGGTCGGCTCGACGATGTCGATCTTCTGGAAGCGCCGGGCCAGGGCACGGTCCTTCTCGAAGATGCCGCGGTATTCCTGGAAGGTGGTCGAGCCGATGCAGCGCAACTCGCCCGACGCCAGGGCCGGCTTGATCAGGTTGGAGGCATCCATGGTGCCGCCCGACGCCGAACCGGCACCGATGATGGTGTGGATCTCGTCGATGAACAGCACCGCGTTGGGCACCTTCTTCAGCGCGGTCAGCACGCCCTTCAGGCGCTTTTCGAAATCGCCGCGGTACTTGGTGCCGGCCACCAGCGCGCCCAGATCGAGCGAGTAGATGACGGCGTCGGCCAGCACGTCCGGCACCGACCCTTCGACGATGCGGCGGGCCAGGCCCTCGGCGATCGCGGTCTTGCCCACGCCGGCCTCACCCAGGTACAGCGGGTTGTTCTTGCGGCGGCGGCACAGGACCTGGATGGTGCGCTCGATCTCGTCCGCACGGCCCACCAGCGGGTCGATGCGGCCGGCACGGGCCTGTTCGTTGAGGTTGCTGGCGAATTCGGTCAGGGCATCGCCCTTGGGCTCGCCGTCCCCGCCTTCCATGCGGCTCTCGCCTTCCGGGGAGGACGGCTGCTCGCCCTCCTCGCCCAGCTTGGCGATGCCATGGGACAGGTAATTGACCACGTCCAGCCGGGTGACGTCCTGCTGGTTGAGGTAATAGACAGCATGGGAGTCCTTCTCGCCGAAGATGGCGACCAGCACGTTGGCGCCGGTGACCTCCTTCTTGCCCGAGGACTGCACGTGGTACACGGCCCGCTGCAGCACGCGCTGGAAGCCCAGGGTCGGCTGGGTATCACGGCCGTCGTCTTCGGCCAGGCGGGACACCGAGGCCTCGATGGCCTGCTCCAGCTCCTGGCGCAGGCGTTCGGCGTCGGCACCACAGGCCTTGAGGACGGCCTGGGCGGACGGGTTGTCGAGCAGTGCCAGCAGCAGGTGTTCGACCGTCATGAATTCATGCCGGGCCTCACGGGCGCGCTTGTAGCACTGGCCGATGGTGTGTTCGAGGTCTTTGCTGAACATGGATTACTCCGGCGGCAGATGGGGACAATATGCGGCCTGACTACGCGATTTCCATCACCCTAGCGGATTGCTGCGTTCAGATGGCGTTAGCAGTGCGGATTGCTTGATCATCGTTCACGCCCGGGCAGCCCGCCGGCGCTTCAGCGAACCCTACCCGATCGGCTGTCCATTGCCACGTGATGACCCGCAACACGCCTCGCCCCGGCGGTCAGCAGGCAAGGCAGGCGGATTGAACGTGAGCACGCAGGCGGGGCCAGAGAACGGCCATGGCTGGAACGGTGCGGACTGCTGGCGTTGACCCTCGGTAGAGTCGAGCTTGCTCGACTGCATTGAAGATCAGTCGAGCAAGCTCGACTCTACGCACTACCGGGGGTCAGGCCTTTTCCATCGTGCACAGCAGCGGATGCTGGTTCATGCGCGAGTACTCGTTGACCTGGGCAACCTTGGTTTCGGCCACTTCACGGGTGAAGACCCCGCAGACACCGCGGCCGCGGGTATGCACGTGCAGCATCACCTGCGTGGCCTTGTCCAGGTCCATGCTGAAGAACTGCTGCAGGACGTCCACCACGAAATCCATCGGGGTGTAGTCGTCGTTGAGGATCATCACCTGGTAGAACGGCGGCGGCGCCACTTCGGGGCGCGCGGGCTCCACGGCGATACCGTGGTCGTGATGGGATTCGGGGGAAGACTCGCGGGGCATCCGCACATTATAAGGGGTGCGGCGGCGCTGCGTCGGCCTGGCGCGGAATGGACGGCACGCACGGCCGCCGTCACAATTACCGCCTGTCCCCCACGTTTCACAGGATTTTCATGAAAAGGACCCTTCTGCCTGCCCTGCTGCTCGCCCTGGCCGCCGCCGGTACCGCCGGTGCCGCGACCACCGCTGACAGCAGCAAGGCCGATGCCGCCGTCGCCCGCCACCTGGAGAAGCTGGGCTACACCTTCGAGGTGGACGAGGACGGCGACTACCAGATGGTGTTCGACGTGGAAGGCGACCGCACGCAGATGGTCTACGTGCGCTCGGCCGTGGAGGACTTCGGCAGCCACAACATCCGCGAGGTGTGGTCGCCGGGCTATGTATCCAAGGACAAGCAGTTCCCCGAAGCGGTGGCCAACCGCCTGCTGGAAGACTCCCAGGACGCCAAGATGGGCGGCTGGGTGAAGCAGGACAAGACCGCCATGTTCGTGGTGAAGATCGACGCCGATGCCACCACCGACCAGCTCAGCGACGCCATCGATGCGGCCATCCGGACCGCCGATGCGATGGAGCTGGAGCTGACCAAGAAGGACGACCTCTGAGTTGAACGCTGTGCAGGACCCGCGCTGGGCACCGCATGCCACCGTGGCCACCGTGGTGGTCGACGGCGGCCGCGTGTTGCTGGTGGAAGAGACCATTGACGGCCGGCAGGTGCTGAACCAGCCCGCCGGCCACCTGGAACCGGGCGAGAGCCTCGCCGCCGCGGCCCTGCGCGAGACCCGCGAGGAAACCGGCTGGACGGTGGAACTGAGCGCCTTCATCGGCTGCTACCAGTGGACCGCGCCTGACGGCACCGCGTTCCTGCGCTTCTGCTACGCCGCCCGCCCGGTCTCGCACGACCCGGCGCAGCCGCTGGATACCGGCATCGACCGCGCCCTGTGGCTGGAGCCGGCCGAGCTGCAGGCCGCCGGCCCGCGCCTGCGCAGCCCGCTGGTCTGGCAGGTGGTGGCCGACTACCTGGCCGGCCAGCGCCATCCGCTTTCCCTGGTCCAGGAGGTCGCATGAGCAGCCCTCGGGTAATGGTGGGCGTGTCCGGCGGCGTCGATTCCTCCGTGGCCGCCTGGCGCCTGGTGCAGCAGGGCGAGGCCGTGGCCGGCCTGTTCATGCAGAACTGGGCCGACGATGGCAGCGGCGACTGCCGCGCCGAGGATGACCGCCGCGATGCGGTGGCTGTCTGCGGCCTGCTCGGCATCCCGTTCCACTTCCGCGATTTTTCCAACGAGTACTGGCAGGGCGTGTTCGAACACTTCCTGGCCGAGTACGCCGCCGGCCGCACGCCCAACCCGGACGTGCTGTGCAACCGCGAAGTGAAGTTCAAGCACTTCCTGGATGCCGCCCGCGAGCTGGGGGCCGAGCGCATCGCCACCGGCCACTACGCGCGCATCGCCCAGCGCGGCCAGCAATGGCTGCTGCTGCGCGGCGCCGACCGTTCCAAGGACCAGAGCTACTTCCTGCACCAGCTGGGGCAGGAACAACTGGCCGCCACCCTGTTCCCGATCGGCGACCTGGAAAAGAGCGACCTGCGCCGGATCGCCCGCGACGTCAGCCTGCCGACCCATGCCAAGAAGGATTCGACCGGCATCTGCTTCATCGGCGAACGCGATTTCCGTGAGTTCCTCGGCCGCTACCTGCCCGCCAAGGCCGGCCAGATCCTCGACCCGGCCGACGGCAGCGTCATCGCCGAGCACCCGGGCGTGTTCTATTTCACCCTGGGCCAGCGCGAAGGCCTGAACATCGGCGGCGTGCGCGGCCGCCCTGCCGCGCCGTGGTACGTGGTCGGCAAGGATGTGGCCAGCAACGTGCTGTACGTGGACCAGGACCGCGACAGCCGATGGATGCTGTCCGACCGGCTGCGCTCTGAGACCGCCCACTGGATTGCCGGTGCGCCGCCGGCCCGCCGCTTCGAGTGCACCGCCCAGACCCGCTACCGGCAGCCGGACGAGCCGTGTACGGTCGAGGTGCTGGACGATGGCAGCGTGCTGGTGACCTTTGCCCGCCCGCAGCGCGCCGTGACCCCTGGCCAGTCGCTGGTGCTGTATGACGGTGATGTCTGCCTGGGCGGCGCGGTGATCGCCGCAACCGATGCGCCGCTGGAACAGCGCCTGCGCACCACCCCTTCTCCTTTTGAGGTAATCGCTGCATGAGTTTCACTGTCGACGACCGCGTCCTGGCCCTGGCCGGCATTGCCCAGGCCCTGCAGCAGGTGCGCCGTATCGCCGATACCGGCCATTCCGACGCCGCGGCGGTACGTACCGCGGTGGACAGCGTGTTCCGCATCGATGCCGCCTCCCCGCAGGAGGTGTTTGGCGACCGCGACGCGCTGAAGTCCGGCCTGCGCCTGCTGCACAACTACTTCCGCAACCAGGGCCAGGACCCGATCCTGCCCAAGCTGGCGCTGTCGGTGCTGCAGCTGGAGCGGCGGTTCGTGCAGGACGGCGCCACCGTGAACAAGGTCGCCTCGGGCATCGAGCGCGCGCAGCGCCAGGCCCTCGAACTGGGCGACAGCGGCCATCCGGACGTGCTGGCCAGCCTGGGCGGCCTGTATGCGGACACCATCAGCCACCTCAAGCCACGCGTCATGGTGCAGGGCAACCCGCACTACCTGGGCCAGGCCGGGGTGGTGGCCGAGATCCGCGCGCTGCTGCTGGCCGCCGTGCGTGCGGCCGTGCTGTGGCGGCAGCTGGGGGGCAGCTACTGGGACTTCCTGCTCAGCCGCAAGGCGATGACCGAGGCCGTGGACCGCCAGCTGGCCTGAGGCCCGGGGTCGGATCCCTTTCCGGTACGAAAAGGGCTCTGACCCCTGATGCACCGGAGGCGTCGGAAATCCGGCGCATCCAGAAGGCACATCGACGTTAAAGAGAAAGGGGGTACGGCCGATACATCCTCCGTGCACCTCCCGAGAACGTCCATGTACTCACGCATTTTCATCCGTCTGGCCGCCCCCCTGGCCCTGACCCTGCTGCTCCCCTTCGCCATCGGTTTCGAATGGCCGGCCGCCCTGCGTTGGGCGATCCTGACCACGATGACGCTGAGCTGGCTGGGCTTTGCGTGGTGGACCACCCGCGCCCAGGCGCATCGTTCCCCGGAACATGCCCGTGTCCTGCGTGAGCAGGACCAGCTGCTGACCGAGCTGCGCAACTTCGTCGGCAACGAGATCGACGGTTCGCGTGGCGAAGTGGAACGCGCCCGTGACCTGATCCGCCAGGCTGTGTCCAGCCTGGGCGGCAGCTTCGATGCGATGAACCGCAAGTCCCGCCAGCAGAGCCAGGCCCTGTCGCGCATCGTCGACCGCGCCGGTGACGAAGGCAGCGCCGGCCTCGACGTCGCCCGCTTCGCCCAGCACGCCAGCCACCGCATGGAACAGCTGGTGGAAGCGCTGGAGCAGGTGAGCGGCCAGAGCACCACCACCGTGCAGCACATCGACCAGATGGCCCAGCACCTGGACGGCATCTTCGCCCTGCTGGAAGACGTCAAGTCGATTGCCGACCAGACCAACCTGCTGGCACTGAACGCGGCCATCGAAGCAGCCCGAGCCGGTGAAGCCGGTCGCGGCTTCGCTGTGGTGGCCGACGAAGTGCGCAACCTGTCCGAGCGCTCGACCACCTTCAACGAGCAGATCCGCAAGCTGGCCCACAGCTCCAAGGACGCCATCGCCAAGGTGCGCGAGACGGTCTCGCACATGGCCTCGCGTGACATGGACCGCTCCCGCGAAGCGCGCCAGGAAGCGGCGGCGATGCTGGACAACGTGGCCCAGATCAACGCCTCGCTGGGCGATGGCATGCGCGAAGTGTCCGAGTGCGCCCGCTCGATCGACGGCAGCGTGGCCGAAGCCGTGCGCGCCCTGCAGTTCGAAGACATCGCCACCCAGGCCCTGGGCGGCGTGCACACCCACCTGGACCGCCTGACCGCGATCAACCGCGAAGCGGTGGCCCTGCAGGAACTGCTGCACCGTAACGGCGGCGTGTTCGACGAAGAGATCGCCACTGCCCTGCAGCGCACCGGCAGCCGCCTGCGCGAACTGCGCAGCGAGTGGGAACGCCCGCCGCACAAGCCGGTTGCCCAGCAGAACATGGGCGCCGGTACGGTCGAGCTGTTCTGATCCAGATGTCCGCTGCCTGCTCCGGCAGCCCGCAAGGCCCCGGTCATTCCGGGGCCTTTGCCTGTAACCTGCCGTTGGAAGCTCCTGACCCGCGCACCATGACCCTGATCCGTGCCCTGCCCCCGATCGACCCCAGCCAGCGCCCGCGCAACCCGGGTGTCCGTGAGCAGTTGCAGGCGCTGGAGACGGTGGCACGCGAAGAGATCGAGGAACTGCAGCAGCTGGCCGATGCCCGCCCTGCCCCACCGGCGCCTGCCGGCGAACTGCTGGGGATGGCCTGGGATCTTGGGCTCGATGGGGATGCGCTGAGGTAGATCCACACCGCGCGTGGATGGCGCTCCCCGCCAGACGTTCCAGACTCATGGCATGATCCGCCCACGCCGCCTACGGCTGGACACGGAGTGTCGTCGCATGAGCACCACGTTCATGACCTGGCTGGGATTCGTCGCGATGATGGTCATCGCGGTCTGCTTCACCTGGCGCCCCGCCTACGCCACCTTGCGGCCACCCCGGCATCGGCCTGTCGCGTTCCTGTTCGGCAGCCTGGTGTTCCTGCTGATGGCCTTCATGTTCGCCTGGTTACCAGCAAACGCCATCGACACCGGGCATATCCATGTGAGCCATCGCCGCGCAGGCACCCTTGATGCGTGGCGGGAAATCGAGCCGATCACCTTCTGGCTGATCATCGTGGCGGAGTATCTGTGCGGGCTGCTGATCGCCAGCTATGCCATCGCAGGCATTGCGTTGATGGATCGGTAGATCCACGCCATGCGTGGATGGCTTTCATCCGCCGGTGTGACGCCTGGCCCTCGCCGCAACATCCACGCATGGCGTGGATCTACCGGGGTGGCGAAGCCGCTATGGCATGATGCGCCGGTCCCGTTCATGGAAGACCGGTGGCCCTCGCCCTGATCGCCCTGCTGCTGGTCGAAGTCCTGCTGCTTGTTCGGTGGGCGCCGTTCTTCTTCGGCACTGGCATTGCCCTGTTCAACCAGCGCATTGCTGCATCTCCGGCCGAGCTGGCCCAGCTTTCGCTGGGTGGGCTTGAGCATGACCTTGCGGACGAGAAATGGATGCGCCTGGTGTTCCATGCGCTGCCTGATGGCAGCGTCGCGTTCCGCGAGAGCTACGCCCCGCATTTTGGGGGCCGCTACTTCCCGCTGCTGCGCGGCCAGCTGGTGGTCGACACGCGGCGCCGCGAAGTGCGGGTGATTGGCCGATGCAGCTGGTTCGCGCTGGTGTTTACCGCGATGCTGCTGCCGATCGTCCTGGTGCGCCCGATGGCGTGGCCGATGGTGGTGTTCCTGCTGGTGTTCTACATGGGGTATTACATCCAGCGGCGGCGCTATGCCGGCGTTGTTGAGGCGGTGCGCGCGCGGCTGCGGTCGGAATTCCCACGGCGGTTTGTCGACCAGTAGATCCAGGCCATGCGCATCAGTGCCGACCAACGGTCGGCACCCACCAGGGCGAAGCCCGGTAGTAGATCCACGCCATGCGTGGATGATCGCGAGTGCGGGCATCAGTGCCGACCAACGGTCGGCCCCCACCAACAGCGCGAGTGCGGGCATCAGTGCCGACCAACGGTCGGCACCCACCAGGGCACAGATCAGTGCCGCCGGGCATGGCCCGGCGCTACCGCTACCGGGCCAGGGCGACTTCCGGGGCGGCGTGCTGCTGGCGAAGCCACAGTGCCAGGTCGCGCGGGCTGAGCGGGCGTGAGTACAGGTAGCCCTGGAT
Source organism: Stenotrophomonas sp. S39 (assembly GCF_016624665.1). NCBI lineage: Bacteria > Pseudomonadati > Pseudomonadota > Gammaproteobacteria > Lysobacterales > Lysobacteraceae > Stenotrophomonas > Stenotrophomonas sp. S39. The sequence continues at coordinate 42,360 of NZ_JACVTT010000029.1, forward strand.
CTCGTCGCAGCCCTGCCGCCGCAGCATGTCTTCTTCCTGGTGTGTCTCCACGCCTTCGGCCACCACCTTCATGCCCAGCGCATGGCCCAGATGGACAATGGCCTGGGTCACTTCGGCCGTGCCCGTGTCATGCAGCATGCCCTGCACGAAGCTGCGGTCGATCTTCAGGCGGCCCACCGGGAAGCGGTTGAGATAGTGAAGGTTGGAGAAGCCGGTGCCGAAGTCATCCACCGCCAGCGGAACGCCGTGCCGCTCCAGCACGTCGAAACAGTGGCGCAGGATGTCGGTGTCACGGATCAGCGCCGATTCGGTCAGTTCCAGCTCCAAGCGCTGCGGCGGCCAGCCATGGGCGTGGCAGATCTCGATCACGCGCTCGGCAAAACCACGGTCGCGCAGCTGCACGGCCGATACGTTCACCGCGATGCGCTCGAAGCGCAGGCCGGCGCGGTCCCATGCCGATGCCTGGCGGCAGGCTTCGGACAGCACCCAGTCGCCGATGCGGACGATCTCGCCACACTTCTCGGCGATGGGGATGAACTCGGCCGGGCTGCAGTAGCCGATGCCCGGGCGATGCCAGCGCAGCAGTGCTTCGATGGCCGGTGGCTCACCGTGGTGGGCATGCAGCAACGGCTGGTAGGCCAGGCTGAACTCCTCGCGCTCGATCGCGCCGTGCAGGCCGTGCTCGATCTCCAGCCGACGCTGGATGCGCGCCAGGGCGTCCTGGCTGTAGTACTGGTAAGTGTTGCGCCCCGCTTCCTTGGCCGCGTACATCGCGGCATCCGCAGCGCGCAGCAGCGAGTCGAAATCGGTCTGGGTATCGCCCAGCATCGCGATGCCCACGCTGGCGCCCACCTTCAGGGTGGTATCGCCCCGGCGCAGCGGCTCGGCCAGCGAGCCGATCAGCTTGCGTGCCACGTGGCCGGCATCTTCCGGCTCGGCCAGGTCACGCAGCACCACGATGAACTCGTCGCCACTGAAGCGGCCGAACAGATCGTTGTTGCGCAGATTCTGGTGCAGGCGGGTGGCGGCGGCCTTCAGCAGCGCATCGCCGGTGGCGTGGCCAAAGCTGTCGTTGATGGTCTTGAAGCCGTCCAGATCGATGAACAGCATCGCCAGCGACGTACCGCGGTCGCGGGCTTCCTCGATGGCCTCGGCGGTCTGCTCGCCCAGCAGCACGCGGTTGGGCAGGCCGGTCAGCAGATCGTAATGGGCCAACAGCTCGATGCGCTCGTTGGCTTCGCGCTCGCGGGTGATGTCACGGAACAGGACCACGAAGCGCGGCGGCAGGCCATCGCGACGATCCAGCTCGATCAGCACCTGCACCCACACGCGCAGGCCCGACTGGCGGTAGAAGCACAGATCGAGCTGCTCGGGCAGGCCACCACCGGCAATGCGCTGCAGCGCGGCCTCGAAATGCGCGCGGGAATCTTCGGTGTACAGCGCCAGCGCCTGGTCCAGGGTGATCGGCTCCTTGCGCAGGCCGTGGATGCGGTAGCACTCCTCGGTCCACTGCATGTGCCGGGTGCTGACCTCGATCTCGCAGCCACCGATGCGACCCAGCGCGGACACGCGGTTGAGCAGTTCGGTGCGCCAGCGGATGAGCGCGTCGGTCTGGTGCTGTTCGGTGATGTTCTGCACCTGGCCCAGCAGGCGCTTGGGGTGGCCATCCATGTCCAGCAATGGCTGCATCCACAGGCGCAGGTGCTGCGAGGGCTCGCTGCCGCGGGTCAGTTCAAGTTCCAGGTTGGCGGCGCGGCCGTCACGCCACAGCCGGCGCCACGCAGCGCGCAGCGCGCCGCGCGAACGCGGGTGCAGCTGCTTCAGCCAGCGGCGCTGGCCGGGCACTTCGCCGGGTTCCAGGGCCAGCAGCGAGCGCAGCTCGGGCGACCACCAGAACCGGTGGTTGGTGGGATCGAACGACCAGCTGCCCATGCTGGCGATGTGCTGGGCCTCGCTCAGGTGCAGCTGCTGTTCCTGCAGCAGCGCTTCCAGCTGCTTCTGCTGCTCGATATCGGTGTGCGTGCCGACCATGCGCAGCGGCTGGCCATCGGCGGTGCGGGCGACCACGCGGCCGCGATCCAGCACCCAGCGCCACTGGCCATCTTCCTGGCGGAAGCGGAACTGGGCGCTGTACTGCTCGCTGTGGCCGCGCAGGTGTTCGTCCAGCGCGGCGCGCATGTCGCCCAGGTCGTCGCTGTGCACGCGGGCGATGATGGCGTTGGCCGTCTCGTCCACCAGCGCCGGGGTGCGCACCACCCGGTCGCTGGGAATGTCCCAGTCCCACAGGCTGTGGCCGGCACTTTCCAGGGCCAGCTCCCAGCGCCCGCCCGCATCCACCGGCACCGGCTCGGGCACGCTGAGGGTGAAGGCCAGCAGGTTGCCGCTGCCATCGTGTACCGCGCGCAGGTAGCCATCGTAGTGACCGCGGGGGCCGCCCGGCAGGGTGCAGGCGACAATGCCACCGTCGGCCGCAAGCAGGCGCAGGTCCTCCAGCATCGGCGCGTAGGCCGCCACCGTCGACGGCAGGCCGTGCTCGCGCGCGGCCGCATTGGCTGCAAGCGGGCGCCCGCCACGGTCGACGATGACCAGCGCCGAGGCAAGCGGGTGCTGCAGCAGGCTGGCGATGATCCCTTGGTCCACGCGATGTTGCTCCGGAATGGCGCGCCCGACAGCGGGGCACGCAGTGGTTAACGGCGCGTCCGGCGGATAATTGAGTGCCTGGGCGCACCTGCGCGGTAATATGGCCGGCGCCCCCTCTTCCTGCCCTGTCCATGCCCGCAGAACCGACCGGCACCGCCCCCGCTCCCGACCCGCAGATGGCGAAGGCGCTGGGTCGTGACCGTCGCCGGGTGGTGCTGAGCTACCTGGTGCTGGCGCTGGCGTGGATGATCGCCACCGATGGTGCGATGGCGGCCCTGGTGCCGGACCCGCAGCAGCTGGCGTTCTGGCAGACCGTGAAGGACGCCTTCTTCGCCTTTGCCAGCGCTGGCCTGCTGTACCTGCTGCTGCGGCCACTGGCCGAGCACGTGCTGCGCACCCATACCCGCCTGCAGGACTCGGAGCTGCGCCTGCGGCAGCTGTTCGAGGGCAACCCCGGGCCGATCCTGGTCTACGACCTGGACAGCCTGGCCATCCTCGATGCCAATCCCGCCGCCTGCCTCGCCTTCGGCTGGGAGCGCGAGGAACTGCTGCAGCAGGCCATCGACGTGCTGTGGGCGCCTGGCGACCGGCTGGTGCTGCAGGCCAAGCTGGAGGCGATCCGCGAGGCACCCGAGCAGATCTGCATCCTGCGCACCCCGCTGCAGCTGCGCGACGGCAGCGTCCGGCAGATGGAACTGCGCTCGAACGCGATCGACTATGACGGGCGCAACGCCCGCCTGCTGATCGCCATCGACCGCACGGCCGAAGACCTGGCCCAGCTGCGCCGCGACCAGGCCCTGGCGCGGGTGGAAGAGGCTCACGAGCTGGCCCGCATCGGCGCCTGGGAGCTGGACCCGGCCAGCGGCCTCGGCCGCTATTCCAACCAGGTGTACCGCCTGCTTGGCCGGCGCCCGCCCGAGGCCCGGCGCTGGCACCGCTTCGATGAACTGCTGGTACCGGCCGACCCGACCACCGCGGCCCAGACCGAGCAGCTGCTGGCCGAGCTGTGTACCAGCCCCACGGCGCAGGTGGACGTACTGCTGCCAGTGTTGTCGATGGACGGCCGCGCGTTGATGGTGCACCTGCGCGCCGCGAGTGGCCTGGATGAGGCCGGCCGCGAGCGGGTGCTGGGCACCCTGCAGGACGTGACCGAGCGCGAGCAGTCGCGCCGCCTGCTGCGTGAGCGCGAGGAGCAGTTCCGCGAGCTGGTGCGGGTGCTGCCCGACGGCGTGGTGATCCTGTCCGAGGAGCATGTGCTGTACGCCAACGCCTGGGCCGCGGCCCTGTTCGGCTATGGCAGCCATACCCTGCTGGGCGAACCGCTGGATGCGCTGGTGGACCCGGCCGAACTGGACCGCGTGCGCGTGCAGCTGCGCGCCGGCCAGCCGCAGCACAGCCCTGGCCACAACAGCGTGGTGGTGATGCAGCGTGCCGATGGCCGCCGCTTCCATGCGGGCCTGGCCGTGGGCGAAGTGCGCTACGGCGGCCGCGACTGCAAGCTGCTGATCGTGCGCGACCTGAGCGAATCCGAGCGCACGCGCACCGCACTGGAAACCAGCAACCGCGAACTGCAGGCCATGGCTGGCCGCCTGTTCTCGCTGCAGGAAGACGAGCGACGCGCCATTTCGCGCGACCTGCACGATGACATCGGCCAGGCGATCACCGCCATCAAGCTTTCGGCATATGCGGCGCAGGATGAAGAGGACGCGCAGCGCCGCGGCGAGGACCTGGCGCAGATCGTCAGCCTGGCCGACACCACGGTGGCCAAGCTGCGCGACATCTCCACCCTGCTGCGCCCGCCACAGCTGGATGCACTGGGCCTGGAGGCAGCACTGAGCTGGCAGGCACGGGTCTTGTTCCGTTCTTCGCCGGTGGAGCTGCTGGCCGAAATCGATACCCTGCCCTCGCGCCCGGACAACAGCATCGAGCAGGCCTGCTTCCGCATCGCCCAGGAAAGCCTGACCAACGTGCTGCGCCACGCCCGTGCCAGCCAGGTGCAGCTGCAGCTGCGCGATGTCGACCAGCGCGGCCTGCACCTGCAGATCCGCGACGACGGCGAGGGCTTCGACCCGGACGGGCCGCGTGGGCTGGGCCTGATCGTGATGCGCGAACGCGCGCAGAGTGTCGGCGGCCATGTCCATATCGAGTCGGCGCATGGCGCCGGCACCCTCGTCGACGTCCACCTTCCCTACCAGGCGGCCACTGCGGCCGCCGCTGATTCCCCGGAATACTGAGCCATGTGGAACCCCAACATGCCCCTTGTCAGCATCGACGACGCCCCCGATCGGTTGGGCGCCGGCAACCCCGAGCTGCAGGTCATGGTCACCGAAGCCGCCTCCGGCGGCACCCCCTTGATGCTGATGCACGTGGATATCGACCACTTCGCATCGGTCAACGAAAACATGAGTGCCGACGTCGGCGACCAGGCCCTGGTGCTGGTTGCCCAGCGCCTGCAGTCCTACCTGCGCGGCCGCGGCAAGCTGTGGCGGCATGGCAGCGATGAGTTCCTGCTGGCGGTGCCGCGCACTGCCGACCTGCCGCTGCCGGAGGACTTCGCCGAAGAGATCCGCCAGCAGATGGAACTGCCGCTGTCGGTGCTGCCGTACACCCTGTTCATGACCGGCAAGCTGGGCGTGAGCCTGTGCCCGGAGCACGCCAGCAGTGCCTCGCGCCTGCTCGACCACGCCGAGGATGCGCTGTACCAGGCTGCGCGCGAGGGTGGCAATGCGGTGCGCATCCACGCGGTGGATACCCCGCCCAGCGCGCACAGCGAAAGCATCATCGCCCGCCAGATCGTCGACGCGATTCCCAATGGCGAACTGAAGCTGCGCTACCAGCCGCTGGTCAGCGCCCGCGACGGCCACGTGGTGGGCATGGAAGCGCTGCTGCGCTGGCAGTCGCCGACGCTGGGCATGCTGGTGCCGGAGCGCTTCATGCGTACCGCCGAGCGCCTGGGCATCATCGTGCAGATCGGCACCTGGGTGCTGGAAGGCGCACTGAAGCAGGCGCGGCTGTGGCGCGACCAGGGCTTCGATGACTTCACCATCGCCGTGAACGTGTCGACGCTGCAGCTGCTGCGGCCGAACTTCTTTGCCGAGGTGATGGGCCTGATCCAGGCGGCGGGCGTGCCGGCGCAGATGCTGACGCTGGAGATCAACGAGAGCGCGCTGACCAACAACGTCAACTTCGTCCACGAAACGCTGGCCAACCTGCGCAACGAAGGCATCAGCCTGAGCCTGGACAACTTCGGCACCGGCGATTCCAGCCTGAGTGCGCTGGTGCGCTACCCGGTGGACAAGCTGAAGATCGACCGCAGCTTCATCAAGAGCGCGCCGGCCGGCAACCGCGAGGCCGCCATCGCCCGCGCCATCATCGCCATGGGCCACCAGCTGGGCATGACGGTGATCGCCAATGGCGTGGAATCGCAGGCGCAACTGGGCTTCCTGCGCCGCAACGACTGCGATGTGTTCCAGGGCTACCTGTTCGGCGAACCGATGTCGGCCGATGCCGCCGGCATGACCCTGCGCCGCCGCTATCTGCGCCCGGAAGCGTTTGCCGAAACCCGCCCGGACCGCACCCTGCTGCTGCTGGATGACGAAGAGAACGTGCTGCGTTCGCTGGTGCGCCTGTTCCGTCGCGATGGCTACCGCATCCTGGCCGCCGGCAACGTGCGCGATGCGTTCGACCTGCTGGCGATCAACGACGTGCAGGTGATCCTGTCCGACCAGCGCATGAGCGACATGAGCGGCACCGAGTTCCTGGGCCGGGTGAAGATGCTCTACCCGGACACGATCCGCCTGGTGCTGTCCGGCTACACCGATCTGAACACGGTGACCGATGCGATCAACCGCGGTGCGATCTACCGCTTCCTGACCAAGCCCTGGAACGATGATGAGCTGCGCAAGCACATCCACCAGGCATTCCGCACGTACGAGGAACAACGGCGCAGCAATGCCGGGCCGACGCCGGTGGAAGCGGGAGACGCCGGCGAGGATCGCACGCCGCTGCGTTGAGGTTCAGGCCCCGGTAGTGGGGGGGGGGGGGGGGGGGGGGGGGGGGGGGGGGGGGGGGG